>JAABSF010000001.1 GCA_011390535.1 Deltaproteobacteria bacterium
AGAAAAATTGCCGAGTTAAAAAAACCGGATTTGAACGCAAATGATGTGGAAGCTGGTGCTCGTATTATCGCTGGTACCGCTCGATCAATGGGGATCGATGTTGTGAATTGATTTTCAGCATCTGTTCGGTGACCACCCCGATATAGGTGGGAGATGTCTTTTATAGACTTCGAAAGGATGTAAGATGGCCAAACACGGAAAAAAATATGATAAGGCGCGAGAAAAAGTTGATCGCGAAAAAAAATACGAACTGGAAGAAGCGGTTGATCTTGTCGTAGAAACAAAAACAGCAAAGTTTGACGAGACAGTAGATCTCGCAGCAAAATTGGGAGTAAATCCACGACATGCAGATCAAATGGTAAGAGGCGCTGTAGTGCTGCCTCATGGTACCGGAAAATCGGTGAAAGTTCTGGTTTTCGCAAAAGGCGAGAAAATGGAAGAAGCACTTGAAGCCGGTGCTGATTATGCAGGAGAAGATGAATTTGTCGAAAAAGTACAAAATGGATGGGTAGATTTCGACAAAGCTGTTGCGACACCGGATATGATGGGAAAAGTCGGACGGCTAGGAAAGGTATTGGGTCCTCGTGGGCTGATGCCGAATCCAAAGGTAGGAACAGTCACTTTTGATGTAGGGAAGGCGGTCTCTGAGTTAAAGGCGGGAAAAGTAGAATATCGAGTAGACAAAGCAGGAATTATTCATGCTCCGGTGGGGAAGGTCTCCTTTGGCAAGGAAAAGCTGCAAGAAAATGTTAAGGCGTTTTTTGAAGAGCTTTGGAAGAAAAAACCCCAATCTGCAAAAGGTGCCTATTTTAAAAGTGTTACCCTTTCAACAACGATGGGCCCCGGAATTAAGTTGGAACCGGCGAACATCATGACGTTTCTGGTAAAATAGTCGAGTTTTTCAGGAAAAGGATTCGAAAAACGCATCCAAGTCACCGTTGTTTATTGTAGTAAGCAAACGGTAATGACCTAAGGGAGTAATGAGTCATGAATAGAAACGAGAAGCAGCAAGAAGTCGAGTTCCTTCGTGAGGCTTTGTTAGATGTTAATGCGCTGTTTCTTGCAGACTACCGCGGTATCACCGTTGAAGAAGCAAACACGATGCGGCGGGAGTTTCGAGAGAAAGATTGTAGCTATAAAGTAATTAAAAATTCTCTGTTGAAAAGAGCAATAAAAGATACACCATTGGAAGAGCTTTCTGATTTGCTGAGCGGACCTACCGCAATGGCCTATTCCAAGGGTGATCCTATTCAACCAGCCAAAGTGCTCGTCAAGTATGAGAAAGAATATAAGCCCTTTAAAATTAAAGGCGCTTTTTTTGAAGGCTACCGAACACCGGAGGAAGTGATCAGTTTATCGAAGATGCCGGGCAAAGATGAGCTTCGCTCTAAATTGCTGGCTACGATGCTGGCGGCACCTCAAAATCTGTTACGTCTCTTGTTGGCGGCACCTCAGAGATTCCTCATGGTGATTGATGCTCGCAAGAGAGATTTAGAATAGTTTTGTTTTCATAACGAAAAACAAGGAACCCCCTTTTTTGTATTTAGGAAGGTCGATAAAAGAGCGACCTTCAAGGAGGAAGTAGAGAGATGTCCATTACTGAAGAACAGGTCATCGAGTATCTCAGTGAACTCAATGTTATGGATCTGGCAAATTTAGTTAAAACGCTTGAAGACAAGTGGGGTGTAGAAGCTGCACCAGCGGCGGTGGCGGCAGCTATGCCGGCCGGCGGAGCCCAAGAAGCTGCGGAAGAACAGACAGAGTTTGATGTTGTCCTTACCGATGTGGGGAGCAAGAAAATTCAGGTCATTAAAGCGGTCCGCGAGATCACGAGTTTGGGACTCAAGGAAGCAAAGGAAATGGTTGAAAGTGCTCCCAAGGCGATCAAGGAAGCTGTTTCCAAAGACGAGGCCGAAGAAGTCAAAAAGAAACTGGAAGAGGCGGGAGCTAGCGTGGAGATCAAGTAGTCGTTTGTACTTGGGTAACGACTTAGACTTTGTTAAACGGTCAATCAGGCCGATGACCGCTCATTTAAACGCGGCGCTTGGACGGGTTTGTTCAGAGACTTGTCCAAGGGTCGCGTTTTGTATTTTTTGTGCGGTTGGTCGGGTATAAGAGAGGGTCTCGATGGCGACTTTGATCCAAAAGAATTTTCGTGTGCGGAAGACCTTCGGCAAGATCGAAAGCAGTATAGATCTTCCAAACTTAATCGAGATACAGAAACGGTCTTATGGGAAATTCCTTCAAACGGATATTCCTGTTGAAGATCGTGAAGATACAGGGCTACAAGCGGTTTTTAAGAGTGTTTTTCCAATTCAGGATTACACGGGTACATCTTCCTTGGAGTTTGTCTCATATAGTCTAGGTATTCCGAAATACGATGTAAACGAATGTCGACAAAGAGGTATGAACTTTGCCGCTCCCATCAAGGTGTTAATTCGTTTACTCATTTGGGATACAAATGAAGATTCAGGGGCACGATCTATAAGGGATGTCAAAGAGCAAGAGGTCTATTTTGGAGAGATCCCTCTGATGACTGAAAACGGGACATTTATTATAAATGGAACCGAGAGAGTAGTAGTCAGTCAGCTTCACCGAAGCCCCGGAGTGTTCTTTGACCATGACAAAGGAAAAACTCACTCGTCAGGTAAACTTCTGTATTCCGCAAGAGTAATACCTTACCGCGGGAGTTGGTTGGATTTTGAATTTGATCCGAAAGACCGTCTCCATGTTCGAATCGACAGGAGGAGGAAGCTTTTTGCAACGGTCTTATTACGGGCTCTTGGATTTACAACCCAAGAACTACTGGACTACTTCTACGAAAAGGAAACTATTTATCTCGACTCTGGGAAGAAATGTCACAAGAGCCTAGAGTTTGACCTCTTGGCCGGGCAGAGGGCTACCCGCGATATCCGTCATCCGGATACACGAGAGATCATTGTTAAAAAGAACAGAAAGTTTTCTCATGGTGCCATCAAGCGGTTAAAGGCGGCCAAAGTTAAGAGTGTCCCCGTAGATCCAAAAGATTTGGTCGGCAAAGTTTGTGCTGAAGATATTGTTGATGAAGAGACCGGTGAGGTGTTGGTTAGGTGTAACGAAGAAATCACTGAAGCCAAGATGGAAGAGATGAGGTTGTACGGTGTCAAGAGTTTTAAGATTCTCTTTATCGATGGTCTAAATGTCGGCTCGTTTTTAAGAGACACTCTTAATGACGACAAGGCCACCACTACGGAAGAAGCACTAATAGAGATCTATAGAAGGCTTCGACCAGGTGATCCACCTACACTTGAAGCGGCTAATACCTTTTTTGAGAATTTGTTTTTCAACCCTGACCGGTATGACTTGTCTCGTGTCGGAAGGCTGAAAATGAATTACAAATTCAAGTTAGATGAACCTCTGGATAATACGATCCTTACAAAGCGCGATATTTTGGAGACAGTTAAGTATCTCATAGAGTTGAGAAGTGATCGTGGTTCTATTGACGATATTGATCACCTTGGAAATAGACGAGTAAGAGCTGTTGGTGAGCTTTTAGAGAATCAGTATCGTATCGGTTTGGTAAGAATGGAGAGGGCGATCAGGGAACGAATGAGCATGTCTCAGGAGATAGAGACTCTCATGCCTCAGGATTTGATCAACGCAAAGCCTGTCTCCGCTGTTGTAAAAGAATATTTTGGATCTTCGCAATTGAGTCAATTTATGGACCAGACAAATCCACTGTCTGAGGTTACCCATAAAAGAAGACTCTCAGCACTTGGTCCTGGAGGTTTGGCACGGGAACGTGCCGGGTTTGAAGTAAGAGATGTGCACGCAACGCACTATGGTCGAATATGTCCAATCGAGACACCTGAGGGACCGAACATTGGCCTGATAGCATCTCTTTCTACCTATGCACGAGTGAATGAGTTTGGTTTTATCGAGACTCCATATCGCAAAGTCGAAAAAGGTCAGGTTACGGATGATGTGCGTTTCTACAGCGCACTAGAAGAAGAAGGCCATTACATAGCTCAGGCTACAACAGAGCTGGATAAAAATGGTAGAATCAAAGAAGAAAATGTTTCCGCTCGTTATTATGGTGACTTTATAATCGTTCCTGCGGAACAGATTTCATTGATGGATGTTTCCCCAAGTCAGCTGGTTTCTGTCGCTGCTTCTTTGGTTCCTTTCCTTGAAAACGATGACGCGAACCGTGCGTTAATGGGCTCCAATATGCAACGGCAGGCTGTTCCCCTTGTTTATACAAGAGCTCCCTTGATTGGAACCGGCATGGAAAAGGTTGTTGCCCGGGACTCCGGTGTTACGGTAGTAGCTAAAAGAGACGGTGTGGTGGAATCTGTCAGCGCCGGTCGCATTGTAGTCAAACCTGATGAAGCAACAGAAGGACCCGATGCGTTTTCTGCAAAACCGGATATCTATGAGTTGGTGAAGTTTCAACGGAGCAATCAAAATACCTGCATCAATCAGAAGCCTATTGTGATAAAAAATGATCGCATAAACAAGGGTGATGTTATCGCAGATGGCCCTGCGACTGATTCAGGAGAGCTTGCCTTAGGACAGAATGTGTTGGTGGCTTTTATGCCTTGGGGTGGATACAACTTCGAAGATTCGATTTTGGTTTCAGAGCGGTTGGTTAAAGAGGAAGTGTTTACTTCGATACACATAGAAGAGTTTGAATGTATAGCTAGAGACACCAAGCTCGGCAAAGAAGAAGTCACTAGAGATATTCCCAATGTTGGTGAAGAGGCGCTCAAAGATTTAGATGAAAGCGGGATCGTCAGGGTAGGTGCCGAGGTGGAGAGCGGGGACCTTTTGGTGGGAAAGATTACTCCGAAGGGAGAGACGCAGCTCAGTCCCGAAGAGAAATTACTTAGAGCGATTTTTGGAGAAAAAGCCGGTGATGTTCGAGACACATCTCTAAAGGTGCCGCCGGGAGTACAAGGGATAGTAATCAACGCAAAAGTTTTTACCCGTAAAGGCACTGAGCGAGACGAGAGAGCCAAAGACATCGAAGATCAGGAGAGAGAGAAGCTGCTCACCGACGAAAGGGATGAGAGGAAAATTGTAGCCCAGAGCTATTATGCGAGAATGCGAAAACTTTTGTTGGGTAGAACTACAGCGGCTAAGCTGGTGGATGACAAAGGAAAGGTCCTCTGTGGCAAGAATAAAAGAATCGATAGCAACACCCTGGAAACAGTTCCTTCGCGTTACTGGAGAGAGTTTCAGTTGGAGGGTACAGGCCAAGTAGAAGAAAAAATCGAACAATTGGCAACCCGCATGGAAGAGGATCTAAAAGATGTAGAGATTTTCTACCAAGAAAAAATCGAAAAACTTTCTAAGGGAGATGAGCTTCCTCCTGGTGTTATCAAAATGGTCAAAGTATATGTGGCCATAAAAAGAAAACTGTCGGTTGGCGATAAAATGGCAGGTCGTCACGGGAATAAAGGGGTAATCAGCCGGATTTTGCCCGAAGAGGATATGCCTTATTTGGAAGATGGAACCCCTATGGATATTGTGTTGAATCCTTTGGGTGTTCCTTCCCGAATGAACGTCGGTCAAATTTTGGAGACTCACCTTGGATGGGCAGCTCTTGAGCTGGGTCGTCAGATAGACGCTTATTTGGAGACCCACTGGAATTCAGAGGTTTTGAGAGAGCAATTGAAGAAAATGTATCCAACAGAGAGAGCCCACAAGTTTTTGGATCGTTTAGATGAAGAAGATGTAGGAAGGTTCGCTGTTAAGCTGACAAGAGGAATGCATTTGGCGACACCTGTTTTTGACGGTGCATGTGAAGAAGAGACAAAAGAAGCATTGAAAATGGCCGGCCTACCATTGAACGGCAAAGCGGTTTTGTTTGATGGAAGAACCGGAGAGGCCTTTGATCATGATGTTACGGTGGGCATCATGTATATGTTGAAATTGCATCATCTGGTGGACGATAAAATACATGCTAGGTCTATAGGCCCGTATTCATTAGTTACTCAGCAACCCCTCGGTGGAAAAGCACAATTCGGGGGTCAACGCTTGGGAGAGATGGAGGTCTGGGCCATGGAGGCATACGGTGCTGCGTATGCGTTGCAAGAGTTCTTGACCGTTAAGTCAGACGATGTATCCGGCAGAACTCGCATGTATGAGTCCATAGTTAAAGGTGACCATTCAATTGAGGCAGGATTGCCGGAATCGTTCAATGTTTTAATGCGTGAGCTGCAGAGTTTGTGTTTAAATATTGAACTGTTGGAAACATCTGAGGGTGTGCCTTCGGCAGTTGTTGGAGAACAAGCCACCGGCCCCGGCTTTGTTATATGATCTAAATAGGATCTCGTTGAGATCCGGACAAACATGCTCGCAGGGCCGCCGAGGCACTCGCCAGGCAAGGCGCTGGCGAGCAGCCGGCACAGCGTACTTGAGGTACGTGAGCAGGCAGCACAGAGAGCAACGCAGCATGGCGGGAAGGATCGGCCGGTCAATGTGAGCGTGTTTAGTTTTTAACCTCTATTGGCGAGGAGATAGGTGTCATGAAAGACATCTTTAGTTTCTTTGAGAAACCGAAAGACCCACTTAGTTTTAATGCGATTCGAATATCTTTGGCTTCCCCAGAGACCATTAGAGAGTGGTCTCATGGAGAGGTAAAAAAACCAGAGACCATCAATTATAGAACGTTCAAACCCGAACGTGATGGTCTTTTTTGTGCCAAGATATTTGGACCTGTAAAAGATTACGAGTGCAACTGCGGCAAATATAAACGAATGAAGCACAGAGGTGTGGTGTGCGAGAAGTGTGGTGTCGAGGTTATAGCCTCGAAGGTTAGAAGAGAGAGGATGGGACACATCAATCTGGCTACGCCGGTTGCCCATATATGGTTTCTTAAGTCTCTTCCCTCTAGAATAGGAAACCTTCTTGATATACCGATAAAACAGCTCGAAAAAGTTCTTTATTGTGAGGCCTATATAGTAACGGATCCAGGCGAGACTTCTCTTCATGCAGGAGATCTTCTAACAGAAGAAGATTATCAGATGGCATGTGATAAGTTTGGTGACGGAACCTTTGAGGCCGGCATGGGTGGTGATGCTGTTCACAAAATGCTTATGACTGTGGATATAGAGACCCTCTCTGTAGAGCTTCGCCGTGAAATGAAAGAGACCAAGAGCGAAGCTAAGCGCAAAAAGATTGCAAAAAGACTCTCAGTTGTTAACGCATTCCGTGAGTCGGGGAATAGGCCTGAATGGATGATGCTGGAGGTTATCCCAGTTATTCCACCGGATCTTAGGCCCTTAGTTCCTTTAGATGGGGGACGTTTTGCGACGAGTGATTTGAATGACCTGTATCGAAGAGTTATTAACCGGAATAATAGGCTGAAGAGGCTTAAGGAACTAAATGCTCCGGATATCATAATTCGGAATGAGAAGCGGATGCTTCAAGAAGCAGTGGACGCTCTCTTTGACAACGGCCGGAGAGGGAAAACGATTATTGGTCCCAATAAACGTCCTTTGAAGTCATTGAGTGACATGTTACGTGGCAAGCAAGGAAGGTTTAGACAAAACCTTCTTGGCAAGCGAGTCGATTACTCAGGTCGTTCTGTTATTGTTGTTGGGCCTCAGCTTAAATTGCATCAGTGTGGATTGCCTAAGAAGATGGCTTTGGAGCTCTTTAAACCGTTTATTTACAATAAACTGGAAGAGAGAGGGTTGGCGACCACCATTAAAAGCGCAAAGAAAATGGTGGAAAAGGAAAAATCCGAAGTATGGGATATTTTGGAAGAGGTCAGTAAAGAACACCCTGTTTTACTGAATCGAGCTCCTACTCTTCATCGTTTAGGCATCCAAGCTTTTGAGCCGGTGCTGATAGAAGGCAAGGCTATACAATTACATCCTTTGGTATGTGCTGCTTTTAATGCGGATTTTGATGGCGATCAAATGGCTGTTCATGTTCCTTTGTCTTTGGAAGCACAGGTTGAGGCACGTGTTTTGATGATGTCAACGAATAATATCCTCAGCCCGGCCAATGGTAAACCCATTATCATTCCTAGCCAGGATATTGTTTTGGGTTTGTATTATTTGACACGTCAACGGCCGTTTTCAAAAGGTGAGTATAATCCTAAAAACAAGGGTATGCAGATCCGCGGTGTTTATTCAAGCCCGGACGAGGTTCGAATAGCTTATGACCATGGACAGGTGGCTTTGCACGCAGCCATAAAGGTTCGTATTGACGGTAAAATGGTTGATACAACGGTGGGCAGGGTTATTCTGTACGAGATCGTTCCTAAACAGCTTCCTTTCGAGTTTATAAACAAGGTTATGACAAAAAAACAACTCGCAGAGCTGATAGACAAGAGTTACAGAAGGAGTGGAGAAAAAGAAACGGTCATCTTGGCAGATAAATTGAGAACTCTTGGTTATGAGTATTCAACTAAGGCAGGAATTTCTATTTGTATAGAGGACATGGAGATTCCATCCAAAAAGAAAGTCTTCCTTTCTTCAGCCATGGCTTCTGTGTCTGAGATCGAAGAGCAGTATACTGAAGGTCTGATTACTAATGGAGAGCGGTATAATAAGCTCGTTGATATTTGGGCGCAAGTTGCTGAGCAGATTTCAAATGAGATGATGCGGGAGATTGGGACAGAGACTATTGTGAATCATGAGACAAAAGAATCTGTTACAACGGCAAGCTTTAATTCCATTTACATAATGGCGGACTCCGGAGCACGAGGGTCGGCACAGCAAATCAAGCAATTGGCGGGGATGAGAGGATTGATGGCAAAACCATCAGGTGAGATAATTGAAACTCCCATTACGACAAATTTCCGTGAGGGACTGAGTGTCTTGGAGTATTTTACTTCTACCCATGGGGCTCGTAAGGGTTTGGCTGATACAGCGCTCAAGACAGCGAACAGCGGGTATTTGACTCGACGGCTGGTGGATGTCTCTCAAGATGCCGTAATTACAGAGCATGATTGCGGTACCTTGGAAGGAATAGAAGTGACGGCGCTGGTCGAAGGCGGCGAGATCATCGAACGCTTAGGGGATCGGATTTTGGGGCGTATAGCTCTTGAAGATGTTCGAGATCCTTATACTGACGAGATCCTTGTACAAGGCAATGAAGAAATCGATGAAGAAAAGGTTAGGTTGCTTGAAGACAAGGGTATCGACCGAGTAAAGATTAGATCCGTTTTAACTTGTCAGGCTGCACGAGGGATTTGTTGTTTGTGCTATGGCCGAGATCTGGCTAGGGGGCATATAGTTGATGTAGGAGAGGCTGTTGGTGTTATTGCGGCTCAATCCATTGGAGAACCCGGGACTCAGCTGACGATGCGGACCTTCCATATTGGAGGCATTGGGCAGGTGAGAACAGAGCAATCTACATTAGAGTGTCGATACGAAGGACGTGTTAGATTTGAAAACGCCGACATGGTTCAAGGGCGTGATGGAAATCTAGTCGTAATGAACAGACATGGTGAGATTGTTATTCAAGATGACACAGGAAGAGAGCGTGAGCGATATGGACTTACTTATGGAGCAAAATCGCTCGTAAAGGAAGGTGATTGGGTAAAACCTGGAACTATGATTTGTGAGTGGGATCCTTTCTCTTCTCCTATTGTTACAGAGATTAGAGGGATAATCAAATTTGGGGATGTTATCGAAGGGGTCACGGTCAAAGAAGAACTGGATGCCAATACCGGCTTGTCCAGAAAGGTCATTATTGAATCTACTGATCCGGATGCCCGTCCAAGGATTTCCATCAAGGATGAAGATG
This sequence comes from Deltaproteobacteria bacterium, assembly GCA_011390535.1. Lineage (GTDB taxonomy): Bacteria > Myxococcota_A > Polyangia > HGW-17 > SLPX01 > SLPX01. The sequence goes on from JAABSF010000001.1 coordinate 9,748, forward strand.
GGAACACAAAACTGCTCTCTAATGGTGCTGATGCGAGATATTTCCTTCCTGTAGGAGCTAATATATTTGTAACTGAAGGAGAAGAGGTTATATCTGGTGATGTTCTGGCGAAAATCCCCAGGGAGACTACAAAGACGAAGGATATTACCGGTGGTCTTCCCAGAGTAGCCGAGCTTTTCGAAGCCAGAAAACCCAAGGAATATGCGGTTATTAGTCATATAGACGGAGTCGTATCTTTTGGAAAAGACACGAAAGGAAAACGAAAAGTAGTTGTTACACCTGATGTTGGCGAGGCTCAGGAATATCTGATTTCAAAAGGAAAGCATGTTTCAGTGAGGGAGGGCGATTGGGTTCGTGCCGGTGAGAGGTTAATGGAAGGGGCTGAAAACCCACACGATATTCTTTTGGTTTTGGGCGAAAAAGCGCTGGCTAAGTATCTCGTGGATGAAGTGCAGGAGGTTTACAGACTTCAAGGTGTCGGTATCAATGACAAGCACATTGAGATCATAGTGAGGCAAATGCTTCGCCGTATCCAAATAACGGATGTGGGCGACACGAGCTTCTTGATAGATGAGCCTGTTGAGAAAAATGTATTTGAGGAAGAAAACAGGAGAGTGATTGCCACAGGCGGAAAACCGGCGGTTGGCGATCCCCTCCTTTTAGGAATTACAAAAGCATCTCTTAGCACCGAGAGCTTCTTGTCGGCATCAAGTTTTCAAGAAACCACGAAAGTACTTACAGAAGCTGCTATCAAGGGAAAAACTGATTATCTGAGAGGCCTAAAAGAAAATGTTTTGATGGGTAGACTCATTCCTGCCGGAACTGGTCTGGGCGCCTACAAACGCCTCACAATGCATGTAGATTATCCTGAAGAAGAGTTTTTTGGAGAAGGAAAAGGCTTTAATGAAGATGAAGAACTGGATTCTGATGAAGATCCTGAATTTGCATCTGTAAGCGAAGAATAACAGTATTCAACCTGACAGGATTTCTTTAAGCTCTTCGTTTGTGCATAGCTCTTTTTCCACCAGAAAACCTAAAAGTCTTCTCAAAATTATCTCATCTCGTTCAATCAAATCCTCTAGGGTTTCAACTCTGGTCTCTATCATTTTGGTTTCTTCTCTGGCGGAGATGAGCTGAGCTTTGAAATCCGTTAGTTTTCTCTCAATGGATGAGACAGGAGGGTTCTCGCTGGATATGCTGGAAGGCGATCTTGAGACTCTTTCTTTATCTTCAGAAGTTTTTTTGTTTTCCAAGTAATCGGATGTAATAGTTGTACTTGTCTCAAAATCTTCAGTCGTTAACTCTCTGCCGTCTAAATGAAGTGATGGAGAAATACTGTGCCTGCTACGCGCAGAGTCTTTCGCTCTCCTCTTCAAGGGAACTCCAAAATACTTTCGCAGCAATCTGTTCAGTGTGCTGTATGTCGTGAAATTGGAACGTATGTTTGATTTGGTTAATACTCTCAAGTTATCAAGCGTATCTAAATTCAGCGGCTCAACCATAGCTACATCTAAGAAGTTCCCCACAGTTTCTTTGTTGAAAGGAATCAGTTTGTGGGTTTGGCAAAAAGACAAAGGAACCATATCCAAGACATCTTTTGGTATTTCCCGGTCCTCCAACTCAGCAACGGGGATATGGAGTTGACGACTTAATACAAACACCAAATCAAGTTCTTTGACCAACCCCAGCTCTACCATTATCTGACCTAAGGCTCCACCCCACTGCGCCTGCTCTTTAAGAGCTAGTTGAAGATCATCTTCATCAATCAATCCACCATCCACCAAAAGCTCGCCGATTTTTTTTCTTCCCATAGACCCTTTCCTCCTTACTGAAGGATACGACAAAAATCAAAGTCACCGCTTTAACCAGCTCCCATCCCGAAACCGTCCCGTCGAAGGATTGGGGCGGGACGAGCCTGTCTGCAGAACTAACGGATACCTCTACAAGTTTAACCAAAAGCACGAATATTGAAAAAATAAAAAACAGCTCATTTCGGAGTGTCTTTTTTTTCTTCCAAAAATTTCCGAATATTTTTTCTCGCACGGTGTAAACGTGATTTAACCGCAGGTACCGAAAGATCTAAAAAGTGGGCGGTCTCTTCAGATGTCATTTCCTTCCCATCTCGCAGCAAGAGAACCGCGCGATCGGTTTCGTTTAGACCTCTCAACGCTTTTTGAACGTCCAGGAGGATTTCTCGACGCAAAACATCTCTCTCCGCATCCGGCGCGTTGGATATTGCTTTGGATTGCTTGCTTGAAAGATCATTAATAGACACGTGTCTGTTTGGATCATTTCGAGCGCCTCTTTTGTTACCCTGAAATCCATCTAAATACTTTGTCGCGGCTTCATATGCGTCTTGCACAACGTCATGGGCGTCTTGTTGGTGTTTGCAGTAACGGCGAGCGAAGTGCAGCAGACTGTTTTCAAAACAATGCACGATTTCGTTCAATACATCTGTATCTCCACTAGCGGCGCGATGAGTCAAATCGTCAGGGCTGCAAGGTTTTTCGGTGACCTCTAAATTTTTTTTTTTTGACAATAAAGAAGGCAAATAGTCTGACGGCGGTTCTATTCCCATTAATTCGAAAGCGGTTGCCGCTATATTGCCGAGACCTTTGTTTTTAATGGAATCATTTAAAGTAAGGTCCGGATTATTTGGAGCGTAAAGGATTAAAAACACTGGGTTTAACGTGTGTGAGGTTTTGGGAGAAGGCGCGCCTGATGAGTCTCTCTTTATCTCGCCTGTTTTGCTGTCTTTCATGAACATTTCGTCAGCATTTCCATGATCCGCGGTTATTAAGGCGCAACCATTGAGCGAGGAAACCGCGGATAAAATCTTTTCTAAACAGAGATCTACTGATTCAACCGCGATTCTTGTAGATCTAAGGTTGCCCGTATGACCTACCATGTCTCCGTTTGCATAATTTAGTCTTGCAAAATGAGGCTTCTTTTCTTTCAACGCTTGGATGAACTCATCGGTTACCTCCCCGGCCTTCATCCAGGGCCGCTCCTCAAAAGGCAAACGGTCCGACTCAACTTCTATATAAGTTTCCAGATCTTCATCAAAAGCCTCGCTGTGATTACCATTCCAGAAATAGGTTACATGACCGAATTTTTGTGTCTCTGCACAAGCCACTTGACGATATTTGTTTTTAGAGAGGTATTCTCCCATGGTATGAGAAAAACGTGGAGGTGGGAGGAGGTAGTTCTTGGGAATGCCCAGATCCCCATCGTAACGAATCATACCTGCATAGAAAACTTCGGGTACACGGACGCGGTCAAATTTGTCAAAATCTTCTTCTTCAAAAGCTCGACTAATCTCTAATGCTCGATCTCCTCGGAAGTTGAAAAAAAGCACAGCGTCGCCATCTTCTATTGTGCCTACAGGTTTTCCCTTTTCTTCAATTACAAATGAATCCAAAAATTGATCTGTTATTTTTGGGTCTTCATTTCGATACACCTCTATAGCTTCTCTTGCTGATGCGAAACGCCTGCCTTCGCCTAAGACGTGAGCTCTCCAGCCCTTTTCTACAATTGACCAATCGGATTCATATCGATCCATGGTGACTTTCATACGCCCCCCCCCGGATGCGATACTGTAGTTCCGTCTTTCTTTTTCGTTGATTGATTTGAAGATAAGCTCAACTTTATCAATGTATTCAAGGGCAGACTTTTCCGGCACATCACGACCATCTAGCAGGGCATGAACAAAAAGTCTCTCTATGTCTTCTTCATCGGCTCTCTTTATCAAGGCCTCTAAATGATCAATATGACTGTGAACATTGCCGTCACTGACGAGTCCGATGAGATGTAGTGACCCTTTGTTTTTGCACCGGCTGACCATCGTTTTCCAGGTTGTAGTTTTGAAAATCTTCTTGGTTTCGATGGCTTTGTTTACAAGCTTGGCACCTTGATCCAGTATTCTGCCACCCCCGAGAGCGTTGTGACCTACTTCACTGTTTCCCATATCTTTGTCGCTGGGCAAGCCTACTGCGGTTCCATGTGCCTTGATGGACAAATTTGGACGCTCTTTTAAAAGCCGGTCAATTATTGGTGTATACGCAAGAGCTACAGCATTTCCCTCGTCTTTTTTTCCAACGCCCACACCGTCTAGAATTACAACGACAACAGGACCTTGAGGTTTTTCAAAAGACTTGGATTGTTTCAGTTTCCATTCCACTGGCGATCTCCCTTTTTTGTGCCTTGTTGGCTAAAAGACAATACCTTAATAGTGCCGGATTTGTGTAAAAAATACGGCGCAATATTTTATTTAAAAGCAATTGCTTTTTTATTTATCAGTTATGCAAACTTACTGGACATTTGGTTTCTGTCCAGGAACATTTTTGTTTGAACGTTTGACAATAAATCGTGTTTTGACTGGATTATAAACGACAGGTAACAGTTTTATGTTGCACTGGGAGGATACAGGTGAAAAAAAAAATAGTGGTGGCTCCCAACGCCTACAAGGGTACCATTACTGCCATAAGAGCCGCGACGATAATGGCGAGTGCCATTCGTGATGCGATGCATGATGTTGAGGTTGTTGAAAGACCTATGGCTGATGGTGGTGATGGGACTGCGTTTGTATTAGCGGAATGTACCGGAGGAAAGTTATTTTGGGAGATTGTGCCGGATCCTTTGGGTAGACAGTGTAAGGCGGCATATGCTCAAATAGGGAAAAAAGATATCTACGCTGTGGATATGTCCTCAGCTTCCGGCTATGCTCGCTTATCACCAGATGAAAAAGATGTTTGGAGGGCTACAAGCGAAGGTGCCGGAGCTCTGTGTAGGAGCGCAATAGAAAGGGGAGCAAAAAGAATCATTTTAGGTGTTGGTGGAACAGCCTTTTTGGACGCAGGCATCGGGTTGGCCTCAGCGATGGGAGTTAATTTTTTGGACCCTAATGGTGACACTGTATCCCCAGGAGCAGAGGGAATGTTGGAGGTATGTGAGATAGACATGCGTGGAGTGATGGCGAGAGCTCGAGATATTGTATGGGATTTAGCGCTGGATGTGGATAATACTTTATTGGGTCCTACAGGGGCTGCTGCTGTATACGGTCCACAAAAGGGGGCCTCAGAAGGGGATGTTTGTATGCTGGAGGAAGGGCTTAAGAATATTGCCACACTTGTAGAAAAAGCAACCGGAAAGGAACTGCGTACGCTTCAAGGGACTGGAGCCGGCGGGGGGGCACCTTTGATCATGAAGGGGCTTTTCAACGCTAGAATGCATTCCGGTGGTGAGTTGGTTGCGGAACTGGTGGGACTTGAAAAAGCCATTTTGGGAGCCGATTTGGTTTTAACAGGTGAAGGTTGCATGGATGGCCAGACTCCATTTGGCAAGGGGCCGGTTGTTGTAGCCGGCTTGGCTGAAAAGAAAGGGGTTCCTGTGGTTGCAGTTGTTGGTAAAACGGGGCCGGGTTTTGAGGCGGTTTATAAGCGTGGAATTAAAAAGGTTGTAAAGACCGGCAGGGCAGACACCATTCCCAGTAAGAGTGTGGCGGAAAGGGAGCTCTTTTTGGGAACGAAGAGAGTTCTCTCGTGGTTTAATCAGATATGAGTCAGCGATCCAATGTGACCGTAATATCTCTTTTTAGATAAGGGTCTTTGCTCAACACTATGCCTACTGCTGTTGCTGTTCCTGCCAATAGGGCGGCACCTACTCCAATGGCTGCTCCAATGTACCATTTTTTATACCATGGCAGAGGACGGTAATTAACTCCTCGGCCTTCTTCTTCTTTTGTTTTCTGCAGTTGTTTAGCTTTCATGGATCCGCTTATAATAGGATAAGCTCTAAGATTTGCTTGAATTCTAATTGTTTGGCCAAACGGCAGATCAATGAATTTTAGAAAATCATGATAGGAAGGATGTGTTACCCGGATGTTATGTGTGCCGGCCTTGAGACTCAATGTAGGTGCCGGAGACGTGGCTTTCATTTCGCCGTTAATGTAGATTTTGGCGTTTTTTACATCAACTTTTACCACCAAATTTCCCTTGTGTAAGTGAGGGGCGAGGAGGCGATATCCAAGCTCAAGCAGGGTCTCTGTATCTCGCTTTTTTTCCCCCGTTATTACGATTGACACGCTTCGGATGACTTTTTTCTTTTCCAAATCATATACTTTTAGAAAAAGGGCATACCCTTTTCCAACGGAGGTAATATCTCCTGCTATTACAAGGTCAGCATTTAATTCTTTGCCGAAACTCGACATGCAATCATTTTCTGTTCCGCAGTGAAGCAGGTGACGACCTTTCCCACTCGCCACAAATTTTTTAACTTCTTTGAATGGAATTAGGTTTACTCCAGGGATAGAGCCAAAAACATTGTGCAGAACTCTGTCTTTTGCAGCTGCCTTGGTTTTGGGAAACCCAATGGGCTCAAGTGGTTTTATAGCTGCTTTATTTTTGCTGGTCTTTGAGGATTTTGCTTCTGCGGGGAAGCATGAAAAAAAGCAAAACAAAAAGGAAAAAACGGCCAAATTGTTTTGAATCATTTCTTTCATTGTCGAATTCCTCAGTTGCATCCTTCACCATAACTATCACAATTCAATACAGTCGGTGCGCTTGGCTCCAAAATTCTTCCAATCGCCCAACCTGCGGTGGCACCAAGTGCAGCGGCTCCTACGCCTACAGCCGTCCAGAACCACCATTTAGAATAAAACGGTGTTGGGTGATCTCTGGTGATAGGCCCGACAGGTTTGTCAGGAAAGGGTTGCGGGGTTTCTTGCGGTTTTACGAGGTTGACTTTTACTGTGGTGGTTTTTTGAAATCGAACGTCCACTGTTTTTGCCAAGTCTAGAAAATCATCATGAGTGATTTTCAACGAGTGCTTTCCAATTTTTAAACGGGAAACAGGAGATCGGAGAGGTGATTTCCCAACAAACTTTCCATCTACAAAAATTTTTGCGTTTGTTTGGTTGACCATTATTCGCAAAGATCCAAGAAGTGCTTGAGGATCAAGTAGACGGTATGCTGCTACCCTTACTGTCTCAATTAGCTGCTCTGCTTCTCCGGAGAGAGGTTCTGAGATGCTACGAATCGCTTTTCTCTCGGCGGAATCTACAAGTTTTAATGTAACGACATAATGATTGCCCAGGGCGGCAAGGTTTCCTGTAATAACATAGCGCACATTCAAATGTCTTCCCAGCGCTGCGAGACATCGGTCATTGCCTTCACATTTGCGCAATCGTCGGTTTCTTTGTTGAAGAGCGATAGTTTTGGCTGAAGGAATCACTTCATCCGCGATTCTAGCGAGCTCTTGAGTCAAAAGGCTCTCGAGCGTTGTTACCACTTTTTTTGAGAGGCCTCCTAAAGCGTCTATACGCCATACCGCAACTTTTTGAGAGTGCGCGTTTTTAGCAGGAAAAATAAAAAAGAAGATGAACGCAGCCCCCAATACTCTGAACCATTGTTTTCTGTTTTGTTGCAAAGCTGTGTCCTTTAATCAAACGCTCTGGTGACTATCATGGGAGCCCAGAGGAAGAGATAGTCTTACTTATAAAAACGTATTGCTCTTTTAACAAACTATTACACGCAACAAAACACATCATAGTAAAACAAGAGACAAGACGCAATAATGGGATTCAAACAATGATGGTGTAATAGAAGAGCATAAAAGGGATGCCAAAAAGACAAAAGAGAAATGCTTCGAGCCTTTTGCAAAATGACGGTCAGAAGAGCCGAGCATGCGCGGGGTCGGGTGCAGGGCGTTGCAACGCATTAATAGCAGCGCCATTTCAAGGAGACGCAATGCAGGAGACGATCCTAAGCCCTGTCCGAATTTTCCGATGGGAGGAGTCTTACAATATGATCTAATTTGCCAATTAACTATCAGGGCTTAAACAAGCTCCGCTAATGTCACACTTTTTTTAGTAGTCGGCATCAGCAAAAATCGAGCTTTCCGTGATACGTTGCTGGTTTTTCTTAATGCACTTTTTTACATGTTCGGAGAGAGATGAGGGGTTGTTTTTCAGTGAGTTGGATATATCTTCGGCAAGTTTGATTTTGACGGCGCTCTCTAAAACAGGAGGCATGGGTTTAAGAAAAGAACTGTTTTCTTTGTAGAAATACTCCAGGCCACAGGAAGCGATGACCCCGTTGTTTGGGGCTGGGTTTGTCTTATGGACCTTTTTTGCGGTTTCTTCAATCATTGCCAGTGTTTTTTCAGGTGTAACCTTGAATTTACCTTTTTTGTTTCTGCTGAGGGTGCAAGCCAAGCCGAATAAAAGGAAGGCGAGAATAGTCAGAAGCCAGGAAAGATTGCGATGTGACATGAATAGCCTCCTGTCGAAGATCAGATCTTTTCTCAAATAGAAGGGCAATTTCGGGTTGATTGGATCAGCCCTTTGCCCCTTTTTATAGACCTTTACGGATTTTTGATGGGTGCCGCAGCCTATGCTCATTACCAGGCTGCGGCACCGTAGCTCTAAGAATAGATCAACTTTGCAAAGTCTCCAAAAAAACAGATCAAAAAGGAAATATATGGAGATTTCAAATGGTTGAGGCGTTAGTGTTCCATTATTTGAGCAAGCGGAGTGAGGAAAAAACAGATTTTTAGGCCCTTTGGGAGATCCTTTTTGTTTTTTGACGAGATAGAGAAACAAATTCGTCAAGCTTTTGATTTGCGCCAAAATCGCCCAAGGAAATCAATACTAAGTCCGTCTGCAGTTTAAGGCCAAAAATAACACAATCTTGCAGATGGAGCTTGACGTTGTGGATCGTATGTGTAGTCCTTGTGACGGTTTGGTTGTACTATCATGGGAAGGGGCTTGAGCTTTTGAAAAATTATTTGTAGACGGTTTTTTAGAGTTTGCTGGTTATTGGGTTTTAATGTCTATTTCGAAAACACATTCGTACTCTAATCCAATAGAAGGCAAATATTTGGAAGATGTATTATTGCAAGAGATTTTAGGAAAAGTTTACTGGGGGGGTAAGTCGAGGTGTTGGGTGCGATTATTTATAATTAGTTTTTTGTTTTTTCTCTGGATGCCGCTTGGTTGTAGACCAAAAGATCCGATGCTAGGGGAAGGATTTGAAGATCGTTTTGATCGTAAGGCGCTTGGCGAAAAGTATTACGATACCATTGGAAGGTACAGAATAGTCGATGGGCGACTCAATATAGAGAAGGCATACAACCACCCGCTTTGGCTAAGAGTTCGTTTGCCTCATGACGTGGTGGTAGAATTGGAAGTAATGTCGCGGACCTCGGACGGAGATATTAAAGTTGAACTGTTCGGAGATGGGCGGAGTCATGCTTGGTCTCGTGGGTCTTATAAAGCTACGGGTTATGTCTTTTGTATGGGTGCATGGAAAAACTCCAAATCTTTCATTGCTCGGAAAGATGAGCACGGTAAAAAAGGACGGGATATAGTTAGCAGGAGCGATGTTGAGGCAAGGGTTCGTGTGGATAGAACGTATCATTGGAAGATCGTTAGAAAAGAAAAAGAGATTATATGGTATGTTGATGGAGAGCTTTTTTTGAGCTTTGTGGATCCAGCGCCTCTTTATGGCCCAAAAAACGATCATTTTGGATTCAACAACTGGCAATCGGACGTGTACTTTGATAACTTGAAAATTCGGCCTCTGAAATGAATGCAGTTTTATTATGAGGGTGTGAGTATCGGGTAACGTCGTTCAGAGAGAGCTTTTTTTGCTATGGAGAGGTTCCGTGGAACGGTTTGGAAAATATGAACTTTTAGCCAAGCTGGGTCAGGGAGGGATGGCGGAGGTATATCTTGCCAGGGCCACTTTGGCTGAAGGGCTACAGAAGCTTCTGACAATTAAAAAAATTCACCCGGCTTTTTCCGAAAATCCGCATTTTGTCTCTATGTTTAAACAAGAGGCTAAGATTTCCACTGAGCTGAATCATCCGAACATTGTACAGGTGTTTGATTTTGGAAAATTAGGGACGTCCTTCTTTCTAGCCATGGAATATGTTGAAGGGATGGATCTTATGCGTCTGATAAAAAAAGGGCGCAGACGTCTTCCCATAGGTTTGGCAGCCTATATAGTCCAGCAGCTCGCTCAGGGGCTCGATTATGCGCACAAAAAAAAGGACAGTTTTGGCTCACATCTCGGAATAGTTCATCGAGATGTCAGCCCTCAAAACATTCTTGTCTCTTTTGATGGCGCAGTAAAAATAACGGATTTCGGTATAGCCAAGGCTCGCTCACATGAAGAGGAAAAAGGGGTCGTAAAAGGAAAGTTCCATTATATGGCTCCAGAACAAGCGCTTGGGCAAGAGGTAGACGCTCGAGCCGATATTTTTTCTACTGGGGTGGTTCTTTATGAGTTGGTTTGCGGAAGGACATTTTTTGCAGATGTAAAAGGTTCGAAGGTATTGGATGCCATCCGTAGCAAAGAAATTCCCTCACCGACAGAATTTCGTGAAGATATTCCCGATGGTTTGGTGGATATCATCATGCGGGCTGTAGCGAGGAATCCTGAGCAGCGATTTGGAACAGGCCGAGAGATGCAGACGGCATTGGTGCGGTTTCTTTATGCTCTTCATGGAGAGACTCAGGAGATCTATGATGCTGAAGCTTTGGCGGAGTTTTTGAGTGAGGAAATACCAGAAAAAGATAAAGTCAGCGCCGAGGCGCTTATTCGTTCATATGGTAGCGTTTCTAAACCTTCATCAATAGCTACACAAGCGTCTTTGGAAATCGGGGTGCAAGGAGATGTCCTCACCGACACAAAGTTGGTGGAGAGGAAAAAAATTGTTGTAATATCGGGAAGGTTTGAAGGTTGGGAGTCTTTTGCAGCCGAGGTAGGGAAAGGAAAGGCAAACAGGTTTCTTAAGGAATTGAAAAGAAATGCTGAAGATGTAGCTTATAAACTGGATGCTCGGATTAAGAGCTTTAGTGAGAGCGGGGTAAGTTTTGTTCTGGGTGTTCCCATTTCAGGAGAAAACGATTCTTCTAGAGGTATCAGGTTAGCCGGTACATTGGTGGAGTCTTGGGAGCAAGCTATCCATGATGCTTCGCGTAGGCTTGCAATTCGGTTTGGGCTGGCAAGAGGGCAGGCAGAAGTAAAGAGAGGGCATGCTGTTGGCTTTGAGTACAAGCTTTTGGGCAAGGTAGCTGATCTGAGTCTACTTCTTGCCGGACATGCAGATCCTGGGGGGGTTGTGGTGGGTGGTGGCGTTAGAAACGGGGCTCGGCATGAATGGGAGTTTGTGGAGATCGGGACCACGGATTTCAGGGGATTAGCGGCGGAAGACGGCACAGAAAGCGCAGTGGCTCGAAGCGTTAAAATGTATTCGGTCAAAGGCCCTAAACCCCGAGCGGAACGGCGAGGAAGTTTGCGCGGAAGTGATATGTTGATAGGGCGCGACCTGGAACTTCGGGGATTAAAAGATGCATTTCGCCAAGTAGTGATGCATAGACGTTCCCGTGTTTTGGCAATTGTAGGAGAGGCGGGTGTTGGAAAGCGTAGTTTGGTGGATGGTTTTCTCGGCGATATGGAAGATGAACAGAATGTTGTTCTGAGGGCTACTGCGAAGCAGTGGGAGCAGAATTTACCTTATTCGGTGATAAGAGATCTTTGTCGGGATCTTTTCCAAGTTGAAGATTGGGCGACCAGAAAAGATCTTAAGGAGAAGATAGATTTATTTGTTGATAGAGTTTTCGATGGAGCAGGAGAAGACCTAAAAGACATCAAAGAGGTTTTCTATTTGTTGATGGGGGCTGTTCCACCTGCACAACTTGCTCTACCAGCGGATCCTGAGCATCGTCAGAGGCGAGTCGGCAAGGCCCTTCAAAGTGTCTTAGTTCAGCTTGCGCGCCATAAACCTCTTGTCGTCGTTTTGGAAGAGTTTCATTGGGCGGATTTTCAGAGCAGACAATTGCTCAGGAAGTTCATCACAAGCCTACCCGATAGACCGATTTTGGCGATTATTACATCTAGGCCTGAAGACGATTTAAGAGAGATGTTCGGGCAAGGTTTGGTGGACCCGCTTTATCTGCAAGAATTAGGAGAAAACGAGAGCAGACAGCTTGTGTCTTTGATGTTTTTGGATCCCAAATCAGTCGAACCGTTAATCAATCAAATTCTGGCAAAGGGCGGAGGAAATCCATATTTTTTAAATGCCATATTGGAGTCACTGGTAGATCAAGGTATCTGTGAAACAAGCGATGGAGATCCGGAAGGACGGTTGGTCTGGAAGAAAAAAGATGTCACTGTAACATTTCCACCCACGGTGGAAGCTTTAGTGAGTGCAAGGTTGGATCAGCTCCCCGCAGAGGAACGATCCGTGTTGAGGAGAGCTTCTGTTTTGGGGAGATATTTTCAAGCGAAGAATCTATCGGCTTTGGTTGAGGGGGGTATAAGTAAGGCACTGGAGAGTTTGGTTTCTAGAGGACTTTTAGTTAAAGAAGAAGACGAAAGGTATCATTTTGCAAAACAAGTGATTTTGGATATTGCCCATCAAGGGCTTTCCAGCGGGGACATTAAACGGCTTCACAAAAAGGTAGCGGATTTAATGTCTGAGAGGGAAGAGAGTATAAGAGGCAGGGCTGCTTTGATTGCTTGGCATAACGAGTTAGCCGGGTATTTGACCGAAGCGGGGAAATATTATTGGTATGCTGCTCGGGAAGCGCGCGATTTAAATGGAAATAAAGAGGCTTTTCATTTCTTGAATAAGGCGGCAAAGCTTATAGATGTCGATGATAAGTCGACATTGTTTGAAGTTCACTGGAAAAGAGAAAAAATTCTTGGGGAATGGGGGAGAAGAAAACAACAAAAACAAACTATTGAAGAGCTTGAAAAAATAGCATCTATGATGCAAGAGACTTTATACACAGCTAAAGTATTAAGCCGATGGATGAATTATTTTCAAGTAGTGAGCAAACCAAAGGATTCCCTTTCGATTTTTAACAAAGCGTGGGAGAAGGCTGAAAAATCCGGAGAGATTGATCTAAAGGCAGAGATTCTTCGTCTTAAGGCGAGAGCCTTAAACGAGGTGGGAGAAAACACGGCTGCTCTTGAGGCTTTGAGAAAAGCTAGAAACCTATGTTCTCCTGAGGAGCAGACGACGGAGCCATGGGGCTGGGTATGGCATATCGAAGGCAATGTTTTACTTTATGTCGGAGATTATCGAAGCGCTGTTGCAGCATATACAAAGGCAAGAGAGATATATCGCCGGTTAGGACTTCGAAGACAAGAGGGTACAATCCTTAATAATATGGGATTCATTTCTTTGAATTTGGGGAGATTTGAGGAAGCCATAAAGTATCTAAAGGCTTCTTCTTCAATAGATGTGGAGTTGGGCAACCGGGATGCTTTAGGTGTTAAGCTTTCCAATCTTGGACAAGTTTACAATAGTCTTGGGTGTTTGGACAAAGCGATGAAACACTTGTTGAAGGCTGAAGAGCTTTGTCGATCCGTTCAAGAATCGAGCTATCAAGCTGATGCTGTGATTTCAATCGGTCAAGTCCATATGAACCGAGGAGATTATAAAGCTGCTGTAGCTGAATTAAAAAGGGGTCTGCAAATAGCGATTGATGCAGATGGGCTTTACGACATTGTTCGGGCACAGATTTATCTATCCTCTGCTTTGGTTTCCGCTGGAGATTCAGCCCAAGAGGCCTATGAATTGGCGATGCAGGCCACCAAACATAGCAGAGATGCAAGGATGCCTCAGGGAGAAGTTTTTGGGCAGTCTATGGCTTCAAGAGCATTGATTTCCCTGGGACGGACCGAAGAAGCATTGGGTTTATCTGCTCAAGCAGTTGCCAGGCTCTCGACCTGTGGTCATGTAGCAGAGAGCGAAGTTGTGCTCTTGAATCATTCGATAGCTTTGATTAAAGCAGCTAGAGCCGAAGAAGCGAGGCCATATCTCGAAAAAGCTCTACAAGAGGTCAGAAAAAAGAAGGCTTCGATTACAAAAGAAGAGCACAAAAAAAGTTATTTGTCTGTGCCACCGGCCAAAAATATACTTCTTCTTTATAAAGAGCATTTTAAGGACTAATTGCGTTTTCTTTATTTACGAAGACAACCGTTGGCTGGAAACCTTTTATGTCTTTATCTTCAATTTCAGCAAAAGTAGCTATTATTACAAGGTTTCCAGGGTTGATTAAATGTGCCGCTGCTCCGTTGATGCAGATGACGCCGCTCCGGCGTTTAGCTGGTAGAGCATAGGTTGTGAGCCGGGCCCCATTGGTTACGTCCCAAATATGGACCTCTTCATATGGAACAATGTCAGCTGCATCCATCAAATGCTCATCTATACTGACGCTGCCCTCATAATCAACATCGGCTTGGGTTACGGTGGCTCTGTGAATTTTTGATTTGAATAATCTTCGTTTCATGATCTTGATTTTACCCAATGGCTGAAGGATCACGTAAGGAAGACAACTAAAGGAGGACTTTTATCCGTTCGACCTTTGCTGTCTCGGCCCGATACGGGTCCAAGCAGCCTTCAAAAAAATGGTCTGGAATATTCGTCTTTTCTCTACCTATGAAGGCTCAACATTTTTCTTTCGGCGTATAATTCAACTTTGTGTGCATATTATTTGCAATTAAATCATTTCGTCAAGGGTGTATCTAGAATAGAGTCCGATTCTGTGAAGTAAGTCTATCCACTCGGCTCTGCAGCGAGATTTGGCCCCGGCCTGATAGGTTCATTTTTTGACTGAAAAAGAGAGGAATGGCGAAAGAGGGATCGGCCGGGCGGGGGAGTCTGCGCAGGGCTCGAATCAGCCGGACGTCAAAGAACTTAGCACCTTTTGGTTATCGACAGGGGTTCAAATCCGGGTATTTAGTAAATGCCCAACAGCTGCGCATATTTACACAATCTGTTGCGCAGTTGGAGAGGTTTTTCTTTTCTTCGATTGTGAGGTTTATGCAAACGTCGTAACAACGATCCAGATCAGCGGTGGGTCCACCGCATTCAAGACACTTTGCCGCTTCATCGCAGAAAGCTTTGCAGGCGTCTTTGTCGTCTGTGCAAGAAATTGTGGAGAAAAGCCCTATTGTTATAAAAAAAACCAAGAAAATTCGCCGGGTCATTCTACCAAAAAAACGAAGAGGATAATTGCTCACATTTTTGAATGTTTTATAGTTCATTGTAATAACCACTTGACGGAGAGTAACTGTTTGCTATCTCAGTGCAGATGTTTGCACGGACCAAAAGAGAATACAAGAGGATCTTGGGTATTGCGCTTGGGGGGGGGCGTGGGAAGAACACCGTTGTAACCTGTTTAGATCTTACCGGTGATAAACCCAAAGTGGTCATGGTTAGTCCCAGAGATGAAGCCGGGAGGCTTTGGTATGATAATGTCTTGTCAAATTTTGTCATGGGTTCTTCCCAGACCACCCTATTGGCTTTGGATGCGCCGTTAACGTTGCCTGCATGTGTTCGATGCAAAGAAAGAATATGCACTGGTGTGTTGGATTGTCCATACCCGGCAGTTAAGTGGTTTGTGAGAAATGCAGTTGGAAAAGAGAGCTTTCCCAGAAAGCGATTTGGGCGGAAACCAGAGTTTACTCCATATACACAAAGAGTCTGCGAGAAATTTCTGGAAAAACAATATGACATAAAAGTTAGAGAGGGGCTGGGATCCAGCATTGGGCCGATAACTGCCCGGGCTCAGCATTTGTTAAGACGTTGGTCTCCAGATTACGTGCTACATCATAACTTGTTGGAGGTGAGTCCAAAGGTAACGATTAGTTTGGCTTTTGGAAAGTCCATTGCGCTTGATTATAGGAACGGGCCGGAAACATGGGAAACAAGAGCTTTCATTTTGGAACATTTGGGGGAATGGGTTGATTTTGTGGTATGGAGAGAGATGATTCTCCAAAGCAGGAGACGTTTCAAATCCTTGATATGTGCAATTACAGCCTTTTTGTGGTTGAAGCATGGGTGGGATTATCCTGAAGGGATGTCGGAGATAGGAGAGGAAGATGGATGGATCTGGGCGCCTATGGACGGTTTGTAGACCCTCTTTTTATTGCCTCCTGCCCTTGTACCGTAAGGGCTGCTGATCCTCGATCTCGAAGAAATTCCAAAAAAGCCAAGGCCGATGTCAAATCGACAGCAGGGATGACATCAATAAGCTCTTTTGCTTGTCGCCGGAGGACTTCTGCAGGACTCATCGACCCTAGTAATGGTTTAGGTAGCTCATTCTCTTCTTCTTCAGGCAGTTCTACAGTGCCCCATGGTGGGGGAGTTTCTGTTTCTATCTCTTTTTCTGTGATCCATTCATTGATGTATGCGTGCAGCTTGTCTGAGCGGTAGTTAAACCAACGCTCTCTTTCATGTGGATAGTGTAACAAAACATCTTTGAAGCGACGAAAGGCACCTTTTCCATCAATAGCAATAACTAGCCTCTCCTGAAGGTCTTCATCCTCAATGGATGCTACAAAGTGCTCCATCCAACAATACTGCTCGCGGGAGGTTGCCGGATCTATAAAAAGATATCTCTCTTCATCGTTAATGATGACAGCTCGTCGCTGCTCATCTTCAGGAACGCCATCTACAAAAACGAGTATTTTGCCTGTTTCTAAATCCAAATAGCTGCTCATATTAGGTGCATTACGTTCGAAAGCGGCTTCCAACTCTTTCCAATTAACCGGTATTGATGACATCAGTCTAAGCTCCCATTACTATTTGTTAATCTACTCGAAAAAACGAGTCATGCAGTCTATCTATTTTCAATTTGTCGAGGTGTTAGAAAACCAGATAGAAGCAATAGTATAATTATTGTTTATTTCAACTTTTTTAAACCACTGTGTGGTGACGTGATTATCATTTCAAAGGGAATGGATCAAGATCTGCGACATTATAAGTGCGCGTTTTCGCCAAGAATGAGACAAAAACAAGATATTTATTTTCAATAACGTCAGGTCCACCTGCGATAAGGACAGGATTGACTTTGCTCAATTTTTTGAAACGGCCAGAGGAGACGAAAGTTTTTTTAATGTTCAGGGTTCTTCATCTGGTTCCGGGATGGTCTCTTCCAGGATATCTTCTGGTTCAACAATGTCTTCAGCTTCGATTATATCGGCATCTGTCAGCTCTCTTTCATCATTGATTAGAGATTCTAGAAATCTACGAGTAAAAGAAGTAACTACACTCTCGCCCTCTTCTTCGAATGGGCTCTTAGCGTCTTTGTTTACTTTTTTTGCCTCTTCAATGAGATCCATTGCCCTGTTGGCAACCGCCGATCCAGGGACGCTTTGGCTTTCCGCTAAATCTTCCAGCGATTTTGTTTGGGATGATGATGCAGCTATATGAGCGAGCGCCCAGGATATTCGTTCTTTCCCCTCTGCGTTGACTTTCGGTATTTTCGCCGTAAGGCTCATGACGCTGCCGGGGCCGATTTCGCCTAAAACACGTGCGATTTCCTTCCATATTCCTGTGGGTTCAGTCAGCAGGCATTCAATAAGCGGTTCTATTGCTTTACCGGAGCGAATTGCCCCCAGCGCCAGAGCAGATCCTTGACGCAAGAAAGATTTATTGCTTTTAAGATCATCGATGAAATATGATTCTGCCTTTTCTCCGAAAGAGACCATCATGGGCATAATCTGAAGGACTTCTTGCCTCGTCATGAGTCGCATAGCTTCAAAAAGTGGTTTTATGGATGATGCATCCTTACGTTCACACAAAATCATGGCTGCCGAGAGCCGGGATTGTTTGTCGTCTAGTTTGTCCAACAGGCCATCGTCGGATATGTTTCTCAGATTGTTCAGGTCGTTTTGTAGTGCTTCATCAACGTTCTTCTCCCAGACAGGGGAAGCATTGCTTTTTTGTGAAGCTTTTTCGGAGTCGTCTACGAGATCGCTATTAAGACTTACAGATGAACCGGATTTTTCTTTTTCACTCTCTTTGTCGATAAGATCATTCTGGTCATCATCAGTAGCGCTTGATTCGGTTTCATTAGGAGACGCGTGAGTGGTTTCTTGGCTTTCCTCTGTTTTTTCTTTTTTCTCATCAGCAGAGTGAAGTTTCTTTTCTGCTATTGATTCTTGGAGCTCTTTTATTCTTTGCTCTCCCTTCTTTTCAAGGGGCACCCCTTTCTTTTCTCCTTCTTTTGCTAGAGTTTTCCAGTTTTTAAGCTCCTCTTCAAGGGTTAGGTCGTTCCTATTTTGTTCAAAGATCACATGGGTGAAGTTGGCCATACATGTTCTTATTAGATCTTTTTTTGAGGTCACAAAACCTTTGTCGAGCGCCCATTCCAACAGCACAGGGGGCAACCAGATCCCTTTTTCCATGGAGGCTTTTACTATTCTGTTTTTAATCTTTCTAAGCCATATGTTAGGAAACGATTGGACGAATATGAGATTCCACTGTCGATCCGGTTCTAACCAAGGAGTTAATATCTCGAGAGCGTCTTTTACTTTTCGTGGCGAATCCAAGTCGATAAATGTTTTTTCATTGAAATCGGGAGATTCTGTCAGCCATTCGTTTTTCAGGTTACTTTTCCATACGTCCATTGCACTAGAATAGTCGGGCTCTGTGCTGCCTAAACTGGTTAGTATCTCTGTTGCTTCTTTACGGATCATGCGTGTGTTTTCTTCTAAGGGAACATGGATCTCTCTTCTGAAAACAGGGCTCAGATCTTGGTCATAAAAATCCAAATGGAAACGAAAGTCCTTTCCAAGGGTTTCAATTAGATCTAGATGTTTTTCGTCCAATATGTCGAAGGGCCAGTGTTGGTCAAAGCCCGGTTTTTCGGAGGAAGAAATTGTAAAGACAACCAGGGGATAAGTTGGTGTGGCAAAAAGTTGCAACATCACATTTGGGTCGGTCCCCAAAAAGGCCTCTAAAACCTCGGGTTGCAACCGTGCTGCAAAACAGACTATGTCTCCATCTCTGTATATGTGGTGGGTTTCGTCTGTTTCCTTCCAATGGTGTAGGTTTTCAGGGAGATCTTCTCCCTGGATATTTGTAGGTTTTATGGCCGAGTCGTCCGCGTCATTCGAATCATCCGAATCAGTTCGATCTAAATTTTCTGATGTGTCTTTTCTTTCAGAGGCTGATGGATGAATTATTTTTGCACCGGCTTTATCTGAATCTAAAATTTGGGTAGGAGGGGATAGCTCTGGAAAAGAATCCGATACAGGTTTTTCCTCCAAAAGGCTCTCTTCATCTACAATATTTACTGGGGCAGTGGCAGCCGGACCGGAGTCCTCTTCGAAGGGATCTTTATCGTTGATGTTCCATGTTTCCAAGCTGTCAAAATCGTCTAAAATAGCTTCGGCGTCGGCTTGTAGGAGGGATCTTGCATCCTGGCTTTCGCTAAAAATATCAGCAGGTTCTGAGTCGGAAGCAAAAGAGCTTTTTTGAGGTTTGCCCACATCCAGTTCGTTAGTGGTTCTTATTCTTTTCTTGGGAGGAGGTGGTGAACTAATACGTCTGCCATTTAGTTCTCCTCTTTCCGGAGCTTTTCTTGAAAAATGGTCTCTACTTAAAGCTATATTTTCTCCGTTTTTGAAATAGCGGGAAGGTGGTGGGCGCACCGGAGTGGTTTCTATGTGAGGAGATTTTGCCGATTCCACCACCCATGAGAGATCTTCATTCCCGTATACGACATTGAACTGATGGACATAAAAGGGAATTGTGTGCTCTCTGTCTTCTGTCAACTTAGATAAAACGGCGCTTCTTTCTTCCAGTTCTCTGCAACGAAAAGCTTCGGGTAATACCAAAATAAAGAGCTTTAGAGTTTCATCATGATAGATTACTGGTATGGGCACAGGATAAAGCTCATCGTCGTCACGCAGGCGCACCCAGTTTAAAGTCCCCGAACATAATCTCTCCGCCAGCGCCGGGTCTGTTGTAGCATTGACCGCGGTATGAACTCTGACAGAAGTTATCTGTCCGGAGGGGGTGGAAAAATGGACTGATTCAAGCCTGGTTTTTCCTAATTTTCCCTTGTAAACAGGCGCGGGTTCTTTTCCTCTGTGAATCTCTTGCTCAAAAATGTTTTTTTTTGACCCCATCCCTAATGCACCTCCTTTAATATTTACCAATAAATACCACACCGTCGTCTTTGGGTAAACTTTGTCTTGTTTTTTTGTCACCGTGTCAACGAATAGGAAAAACACGGCGGCTGCCGGTATTTGTGTTTTTATTTTTGATGAGTAAAGTAAGAACTTGTTTTCCTCACCAATGCAGGAGTATAAAATCAAACTAGTAGGATTTTGGGATTATGTTGATATAGGATGAAGACCTATGGGTGGTAATCAGAAAAAGCAAAAATCCTAAAACACCCAAATTTTAGAGTTTTTTCAGGTGTGTGATACTGAGCGTCGAACGCCTGTTATCAGGGCAACAAGGAGGAAGCCGTGAAAAAGTCATTCATAGCAATGGTTATCTTGGGATTTCTTTTTTCAGCTTGTGGAGATGATGATTCACCCAGATGTGGTGATGGGGTAATCGATACAGAGCTGGGGGAGCAATGCGATGGAAGAAATGTTGGAGGATATACTTGCCAAGATGTGGATCCTAATACCCTGGGAGGTGTTTTAAGATGCCACGATCCTGGGGATGAAAATGAGTGCAAGTTCGATCTGTCGACTTGTGAGCGGCCGACTTGCGGAAACAATGTTGCAGAGGCAGGGGAACAGTGTGACGGCTATGACCTGAAAGGGGAGAGCTGCATCGGTCTAGGGAATGATGCCGGAGAGCTCAAGTGTTTCGGTCCCGATGATGAAAATCCCTGTACATACGATGAATCGGGTTGTCTGAACAGTCCCTATTGCGGAGATGGTTATGTGGATGTAAATGAAGGAGAAGAATGTGATGGGACCGCATTGAACGGGCAAACTTGTCAAAGCCTTGGGTTTTTGGGGGGCAACCTTTTTTGCACCTCAGATTGCGAATTTGATACGGGTGATTGTCAGGAGCCGATCTGTGGAAATGATATCCGTGAAGCTGATGAAATCTGTGATGGAGAAGATTTGAACGGTGAGAACTGTATCACCATGGGTTACTTGGAAGGGGAACTGGGATGTGCGGACGATTGTCTCTCTTTTGATGAATCGGGATGTTCTGGTCACCCGGTTTGCGGAGATGGTGTTATAGAAGGAAACGAAGTCTGTGACGGAGATGCATTGGGTGGAGAGAGTTGTGTGACAAGGGGGTATCTGGAAGGATCTCTGGCTTGTCAAGAGGATTGCAAATCTTTTGATGAATCAGGGTGTTCAGGAACCAGCAATTGTGTGGTGGACTATCCTTTAGGTGCTTTGCCGGACGATGTTCCTGTAAACGTAGATGGAGATCTTTCAGGGGCAACAGATGACAATAGCACAAGCTGTAACACTTTCGGGATAATAGGTTCAGTTGATCAGGTTGTTCAGTTTACTTTGCCGATGGGCGGCGATGTGACGGTGCAGTACGAATTCGGAATGATGGCGATGTCAGTGATCGCTCTTTTCAATGCAGCCAATGAAAACTGTGATGATGAAGAGCTTGCATGTGAAGATGCTTCTATGGAGGGGCAAATTTTTTACGAAGGACTCTCTTCAGGGAGTTATTTTCTTATCGTAGAAGATGCTTCTTTCATGGGAGGAGGCGGCCCCTATTCTTTGGTTTTGACCGCCACAGTGCCTGAAGATCCGGAGATCTGTGATAACGGAATCGACGACAATGGTAATGGGCTCACTGACTGTGAGGACAGCGCCCACTGCTGTGGAGAAGCTCATTGTAGTTCCGATCCAGACTATTGTAATCTTGACGCATCCTCATGCACCGCAGATGCATCTTGTCAGGGAGGGATTTGTTTTAGAGAAGAGGACACTGGGTGGCCTGCAGGTTTTTGCACCTCTGATTGCGGTACTATGGGAACATGCGATTCCGGATTAGAGTGCGTGCAATATACGCCCGATGGAGGCTCACCTATGGATGTTTGTATCGCGACGTGTAACGGGCAGAGTTCGGATTGCCGGGATGGATATCTTTGCTCCGATTTTGGAAGCGGGCTCATTGCTTGCTATCCTGATTGTGTAGATAACAGCGAGTGTCCTGATACAGGGGAGTGTAACTTAGAGTCGGGTATGTGTGAGCCGAACCAAGGGTTGCATTCCACCGGGGGTGAGTGCGTAGGGTATGATGAGTGTGAAGGTGGGGTATGTTTCAAGGAAGCTGATTTTGGCGTCAATGCTGGATATTGCTCCAGTATGTGCAGTTTATCAGATCCACATTGTCCTAATGATGGGGTTTGTGTGAACTACTTTGATACTGCTGCAGATGATGGTTATTGCTTTGTCGCATGCAATGATGTCGGAGACTGTCGAGATGACACTAACTTCCAGTGTGTCGAGAACTCACACAACCCACCGCCGGCGGATCTAATCTGTGAGTGGAATTGATGGCTTAGGGATAAAAAAATAAGATCGCAGAAACGAGGGCAACGAAACACGCCCTTTAGAATGAGAAGCTCACTCCCGCCGTAAAGTCTATATGAAAAGTGAACAAATCCGAGTCATTCCAGACGGTCATCAAAAATGCCGTTTCTACATACCCTGTGACCAAGGTTCCTTTGCCGATTCTGAGTCCTGCAAAACCACTCGGCGCGATGCCCATCGCGAGGGATGTGTCTGTGAAATTACCTTCATTCAGATCCAGAGGAACAGCGTGACGGATTTGTGCAAACCCCAATCCTCCCCCAGCGTATAGGCCAAGCCAGTTGTTCAGAAAGTTCATTATGTCATATCGTGCTCTCACAAGGGCTGCGAAATCCGCTATTGCAGCGCCGGGAACATTTTTTGTGAACATCTTGATATAGCCGAAACGCCCCTGAAGGCTCAAAAGGAGCTTGGGAATTATGTAGTAACCAAACTCAACGGTGGCGCCTAGGGATCCGGGGGCAAGACCAGGGTTCTCTATTTGATCATAAGGCTCACCGGTTCGAACAGCGACCCCCCCTTGTTCATCCATTACCTCCACTGGTCCGCGTGCCAAACCAATACCAAAAGCAGGACCGAACCGAAGGAGAAAACGTTTTTTACCGGTTCGCTTCTTTTTTTGTTGGGTTTTCCCTATCAAAGGGTTTTCTTTGTCCGCTAATCCGCCTTCAGAAACAATTTCGATTATATGAGGGCTAATCATACTCCCTGAAGAAGCAACCACCATGTCGGATTTTGGTTTTGCTCGAATATAGTATTGAAGAGTCCTGCCCCACACCGCGCTGCCAGGGATCAACGCCTCCCAGGTATAGGGTTTATTAGTTTTCTCCATCTGTATTGTCTTGAAAACTTCCTGTTTAAAAGGGCGATAGAACAACAATACTTCTTTAGGTTGCACCTCTTCACTTATCCGACAAGTTACACTCAGAGGAATACCTTGTGGCGCTTGGGCAATCGGTTCGTGTTCCAATGGCACGCTTGGAGCACCTACTTCAACAGGTGGGAGATCTTCTTTTTCTATTTCAATTTCCGGCCATGGCGCAGGTTCTGATTTAATTCTCAATCGCCGCCTCGCCCAGTTGTATATTTTAGACAGTACGGGGGTTGCCACATCCTTGTCGAGAGGTGCTTCCGGCCTGACTCTCAGCGCCTGAATAAAAAACTTTCTAGCCAGGCCTTTTTTTCCTTCACCTCCGGCCAGAAGAATGCCGAGATTCATAAGTGTTTTTGCGTGAATCCAGTCATAAGTGCAGCCGGCATTTTCTGCTTTTTTGAACGCCTTTTGCAATAACTCTCGGGCCTTTTGAAACTCCATGTTTTGGTATTGTTCCATGGCCTCTTGGTTTGTTTTGTGTATTTCTTTTCGATCATCATCAGAACATTGTGCCCAAGCCCTTGAATTTCCCAACGTGGTGATCAAAAAAGTGAAAACTAAAACAAAAGATAACCCATAAAATGCTGGTTTTAGAATAGGTGTTCTGTTGCTCATTTCGAATGTTCCTTTTTTATCTTTTCAAGATATCATACAGGAAAGCAAAGACCCAATGAAGAGATCATTTTATGACACTTATTAAGACAAGTGAAGAAAAGCTATTTCGTGAATGTTGCTTGTTGAAATAGTTTCCATCCCAGAACCCGGGACCGAGGCGCCGGGAGGGGTTTCGGGATGGGAACTAAAATAGGATTGATATAACGGTGTTCTGGAAAAACTGCAATTAGGGAGTTCATTGTGAGCGCAAAAAAATATGAAGTTGTAAAGAGGCTTGATGCAGGGGGAATGGCGGAAGTTTACATCGGGCGAACGGTAGGGATCGCAGGGATCACAAAAAAGGTGGCTATTAAGAGGGTTTTACCCCACCTGGCCAAGAACGAAAAATTTATGAGCATGTTCTTGGATGAAGCAAGGGTGGGAATGAAGCTGAGTCATGCGAATGTGGTGCAGGTTTTCGATGTAGGCGAGGAGGAAGGTACATATTTCATAGTTATGGAGTTTATCGACGGTGTCAGCCTGAAAGATATCATAGACATCTTGAAAGACAGGAGACAGGTTGTCCCCTTGGGAGCCGCTGTTCAGATAGCAGCAGAGGCTGCCAGAGGGCTTAGTTATGCGCATAATGCTAAAGATGAATGTGGAACACCTTTGAATATCGTCCATCGTGACGTTAGCCCACCGAATATATTGGTATCAGTGCAAGGTGAAGTAAAAGTTACTGATTTTGGGTTGGCAAAAGCTGCAAGTCAGCTTGAAACTACAGATCCGGGGGTCGTTAAAGGGAAGTTTTCTTATCTCTCTCCCGAGGCTGTGGATGGAGAGGTTGTAGACAAGAGAGCGGATGTTTTTTCTCTAGGCATAGTTCTTTTTGAACTATTAACAGGGAAGAGGCTGTTTTTGGGAGAGACGGATTATCAGACAGTGCAACTTGTTCAACGAGCCCATGTACCTTCTCTTAGAATGCTGAATCATACGGTTCCCGAGTTGCTTGACGATATCGTCCATAAAGCACTGGCAAAGGATAGAGGCTCACGTTACCAAACAGCAGAAGAGTTGGCAGATTCTTTAACCAGTTTCTTGTATACATCCGGGGTCAAGGCAACAAGTCGTCATGTAGCAGAGCTGGTGGCGGCGGTGAGAGGAGATCCCAAGAGCGCGGCAGCAAGGAAACTGGCTGAACAGTTAATGAGAGAAGAACTGTTTGGAGGGCTTTCCGGCGCAGGAATCTCAGGGTCTCCAGCGGCAGCCCTTTTAGATGGAAGCATCGGCGATTCAATAGTAGACCCTCGTAGCTGGATCGGAGATCTCGATTTTGAGGAAGAAGACGGCAACAGGCTGTCGGGGGAACAAAGAAGGTTCGCGAAAAGTATAGACATCGATATTTCGGGGCTGGACTTGCCGGACACTGATTTTGGCGAAACGGCGCCCCCTCATTCTGTAAAGGGAGAAACTCCCGACGAAAAAGGGGAGAAGTCGGGATTTTTTCGTCGGCTTTTTGGGGAAAAAGACAAATAAAATAATTTTAACTGTAAAAGACTTTTTTGGGGAGAACTTTAGTACCTATTACCTTGGTGATCGCTATAAGGTCATTGGTTTTTGTATAGAGCGCGAAAGGTTTGCCACTTTCAGGGACAACTGAAGGTGAGTGAGCCATTGCGTCAAGATCAAGATGCTGACCGTTGAGTAAGCGTTTAATCTCCTCTTCTGATACTTCTGCCGCAGGAAGGTCCGAGAGGATTAGTCGAGGTGGTATAATTAGCTCATGAACGGACCCAGTGCTTTTTGCTTTCTCCACAACCTCGATAGAAATGGCGTCTTCACTTTTTAAGATGCCCACTTGTGTGCGTCTAAGTGAAGTGAGATGCGCTCCGCAACCAAGCTCCCTCCCAATATCACTTGCGAGCTGTCTTATATATGTGCCTTTTCCACATTCGACTTTTATTTGAAGAGTAGGAGACTCCCAGTTTAGAAGCTCCAGTTTGTGAATAGTAACTTCTCTGCTGGGAAGTTTTTTTGGTGCTTGATTGCTCCTCGCAAGCTCATATAGGCGACGGCCGTTTTGTTTAACGGCGGAGTAAACGGGGACTGTCTGTATTACGGTCCCGCGCCATTTAGACAGTATTGATTGGATTGTTTCTTTTGTGATGGTGTCAGGGACATTCTCTTGATAAAGGACATCTCCATCTGCGTCTTGAGTGTTGGTTACGATCCCGAGTAAAGCTTCGGCTACGTATGTCTTTCTATCGATAGCTACGAAATCCATAAGCCTTGTGGCTTTACCCAGAAGAATGGGTAACACCCCGGTGGCCATGGGATCCAGCGTGCCCCCATGGCCGATTTTTTTGATTTTCAATATCTTCTTTAGTTTATGTACAATGTCATAGGAGGTGCAGCCAGGAGGTTTATCAATGTTCAATACGCCAAAATAATCTACCATAACCACTCAGCTATCGATTTTCGGTTAGTTTCTCGGATTCTTTCATTAATAAAGCTTTTGTTTTTTCCAAGGGACCTTTGAAAAAACAACCGGCTGCATTTTTGTGTCCGCCCCCGCCATGTCGTGAAGCCAATTCTGAGACATCGATGTTCCCCTTGGATCTCATGCTCGCTTTCCATCCGTTGTCTCTTTCAGAAAGCTGAATTGCGATCTCAACACCTTTAATCCCCCTCGCGTGATTGATGAAAGTATCCAGCATTGAATGATCTAGGCTTTCTTCTATCAGGAGTTTTTTTGGGGCTATTATCATTGCCACTTTGCCGTTTTGGCTGATTTCCAGGGAAGAGAGTACTTTTGCGAGAAGCCGTATACGTCCTGCCGGGTTGTTTTCGTATATTGATATGGCCATTTTCCAGGGATCTACCCCCCAGCTTAAAACTTCTCCAGCGGTGTGAAGGCTCTCAGCGTTGGTGGACGAATAACGAAAGCCTCCTGTATCTGTATATATAGCGCACCATATTGCTTCTCCCAACAAACGATCATTTTTGATACCCAGCGCACTTGCCAGACGATAAAGCATTACTCCTGCAGCAGCTGCGTCAGGATCTCTCCAAACAAGATCACCGTACTCTTTGAACCGAAGATGATGATCTATGATCACCCTAAGTCCGGCTTGGGGTTTTTCTGGGAAATGGGGGCCCAGCAACGAGGGATCCGCTGTATCAAACACCAAGGATGCGTCAAAACTGGGTTCTTTGTCTAAGTCCTCCACTAAGGTATTCGGTCTGCCTAAAAATCCGAAAAGCTCAGGTATTCCGGAGTATGAATACAAAACAGCCTCTTTACCCATAAGCTCCAACAGTCGACCACAGCCTATGAGACAACCTACCGCGTCTCCATCCGGATTACGATGACTAGTAACCAGAAAACGTTTATTGTTTTTTATGACCTCTATCACTTTCGAAATCATGTGTTGTCTCCGGAAGTTTCTGTGGGGGGCTTTTCTGTTGAAGAGGTTTTCTGTTCTGGATGTGCGTCACGGACATCATTTTCTTTAGAGATTTCGTCTAATAGATTTTCTATTTTCATGGCATGGGAAAGAGTTTCATCGATAAAAAAAGAGAGCTGTGGAACCCTTCTGAGTGACAGTGATCGACCGATTTCACCTCGAATAAACGCTGTAGCGGCGGCAAAGCCGGCTAAAGCATTTTTCTTTTCTTGCTCGTCTTGTGTTGAAAGGGAAACAAACACTTTTGCGTATCGAAGATCTTTTGTAACTTCTACATCTGTTACTGTTACAAGGCCGCAATCTTGTATTCTTGGATCTCGAATATGGTGCAAAAGAGTTTCACCGACTTTTTGTTTTATACTCTTAGCGATGCGTCGAGTTCTTTTTGTTTCGGTAGACATCTCAGCTCAGCTATCCTCTTTCTCGGAAAAAAAACTCTCGTCTATTATGTCCGAGTAATCTTTTTCGACAAATGCTTCGTTTTCCCAAGTGTTGCCCATATGTAAAATTTCTGTGTTGTATTCAATAATATACGCGACATTAAGACCTTCAATAAAATGAATTACTTTTTGTACCACCTCATCAGCGTGTTTTCCTTCTGCAGATACGTAAGCAAAACCTATGATGGACAACTGCCATTTGTCTTGTTTATCCACTTCCGCTATGCTGACTTTAAACCTGGAACGTGTTTTGTCCAAAATGCTTCGCAGGACTTTGCGTTTGGCTTTCAACGATTGGCTGTTTGGGATTTTAAGAGCTAAGCGTGCTACGCCGACTTTCATGAAAAGACCTCTCTGGGTGGGCCATAACTCTGGGGAAGAGCGATGAACGAGACTCTCTGCGATCTAAAACAATGGGGAAAGATCTGTCTTTGTGATAGCACGAATAAAAAGCTTTAGAGTTCTGCAGCTTTCTCTTCTATTTCAAAGACTTCAATAATGTCGCCCACTTTTATATCATTGTATTTTTCAAAGGAGAGCCCACATTCATAGCCTTTGTCGACTTCTCGAACATCATCTTTGAAGCGCTTCAATGAGCCGATTTTTCCGGTGTAGACCTGAACGTTGTCTCTAAATAGCCTGACGTTGGAAGACCTGGTAACCTTACCCTCTGTTACAAAACAGCCTGCTATAGTACCCACCTTTGGAATGGAGAAAGTGTCTCGGACCTCCAATTGTCCGGTTTTCTTCTCAAGCCGATCTTTGGGCAAGAGCCCTCTCATGACTTCCTTCAGATCATCAAGCAGCTCATAAATAACGTTGTATATCCGGATTTCGACTTGTTCCTGTTCTGCTACCTGAGATGCTTTTCCTGCAGGGCGGACATTGAAACCAACCACAATTGCGCCGGAAGCTTTAGCAAAAGTAACGTCGGTTTCTGTAATACCACCGACTCCGGAAGAAATAACGGATGTTTTTACTTTGTCTGTGCTTTGCTTGATAATGGAATCTTTTAAAGCCTCTGATGTTCCTTGCACATCAGCTTTCAACACGACTTTCAATTCGTGTTGTGTGCCTTCTTTGATCATTTCGGCAATTCTGTCGAGCCTTAAAGCGGATGAACTGGACTCTGCCAACTCTTTCTTCCGTGACTCTTCTCGCCGGTGGTCTACAATTCTACGGGCCTTCTTTTCGTCGGTTAATACGTAAAAGTTATCACCGCTATTGGGAACTCCGTCTAGTCCAAGGATCCTTACAGGAGTAGATGGGCCGGCTTGTTTTAGTACATTGCTCTTATGATCCATCATTGCTCGGACGTTTCCGTAATATTCTCCAGCTACAACAATAGAACCGGTTTCAATGGTCCCTTCTTGCACTAACAAGGTGCTCATAGGACCCCGTGATTTGTCTAAAAGGGCTTCTAAAACAACACCTCTTGCAGGTTTGTTCGGATTTGCTTGGAGCTCTAAAATCTCTGCTTGCAAGAGTATGGTTTCGAGTAACTGGTCAATACCCTTCCCGGTAATGGCAGAAACTTCCACCATCAAAGTGTCTCCGCCCCACTCTTCGGCTACGATTTCATGGGCGGTGAGTTCTTGACGCACTCTGGATGTATCGGCATCTGGTTTGTCGATTTTGTTAATCGCCACCACTATGGGAACGCCGGCTTCTTTAGAGTGTTCAATAGCTTCTTTTGTTTGAGGCATAACTCCATCATCAGCCGCTACTACAAGAATGACAATATCCGTACACTGGGCCCCCCGAGCGCGCATATTTGTAAAAGCTTCGTGTCCAGGTGTGTCAATAAAAACGATTTCTCCACTAGAAGTCTGGACTTTATACGCACCTATATGCTGTGTGATCCCACCTGCTTCGGAAGAAGCAACAGTAGTATCACGAATTTTATCAAGCAGAGAAGTTTTACCGTGATCTACATGCCCCATTACAGTGACTACAGGGCTTCGTTCCACAAGCTCTTCTTGCTTGTCTTTCACGACTTGAATCAAATCTTCTTCTTGGAATGCCACATTTTCGACGTCGAAACCAAACTCTGAAGCCAGGAGAGTTGCTGTGTCTACATCCAGGGTTGTATTAATAGTTACTCCGGTAATCCCCATGGCCCACAAGTGTTTCAATGCTTCACCGGATTTAATTCCCATTTGTTTAGCCAGCTCTGAAACGGAGATCGCGGTTTCCATTCTGATGCGTCGTTTATGCTCTGCCGGTGTCGTAATAAGTGTTTGTTTTGCTTTCTTTGCTGAGCGTTTTTTTCCTTTCGCCCCCTTTCCAAAGGGCATCGCACGTTCAGACCGCTTTGGAGTATATATTCTGCGGGAATGTCTGCTTGGATCCGTCAGATTGGTTATAACAACTTTCGGAGAGCTTTTCGGAGAGCTCTTCATTTGAGGCAATTCGATCCGACGCCCTGTTGGGCCAAGCTTTTCTTCTTTTTCCTCTTTTGGTTTTGTTTTAACCGGTTTTTCTGTTGCCGGTTCTGTCTTTCCGGTATGGGGCTCGACTGAAACTTCCTTGTCTTTTGTTGCAGGGACAGGCTTGTCTGCTTGGGAAGCCTCATCTGTATGACTATCAGCGTTAACTTCTTCTGTTGAAGGTTTTTGTTTCTCGGTCTTGTAAGGTTTCCCAGCTTTGGGAGTGCTCTCTATAGCAGCTTCAGGTTCATCAATAACTATCTCAGCAGATGCTTTCTCTGATGCAGCCGTCTGAGGCTTTTCGGTGGCTGATACACTTTCCTCTTCTTTTGTTACCTGGGATGAAGGTTTATGAACCGATTCTGTTGCTGGAGCTGTATCCACGGAGGCGGTCTCTTCTTCCGGTTTTGTCTCTTCAGCCGCTGGTTCAGGCTCTTTTGGGATGATAGGCGTCGTAGCTTCTTCACCCTTTTGTTGTGGTTTCTCCTCAACTTTGGGTTTTTCCGGAACTACAGTTGGTTTTTTAGCCTTGGAACGTCTTCTTATGACCGTTGAGCCTAATCGTTTTTCAACAGTATTGGCTTGTCTTTCCTTTTGCAGAGCCATCTTGACTTTTGCGACCTCGTCGCTTGTCAAAGTACTCATGTGATTGGAGATACTGATGCCCATCTGCTGAATTTTAGACACAAGCTCTTTATTCTTGATGCCTATTTGCTTGGCAATTTCATAAACCCTAACCTTTGGCATCTCCTACTCCCAAATTAACGACGTATTTGTCGTTTTAGTGTCTATTAGAATCTTTTTTGATTCTTTTCCAAATGTTCGATCCAAGAGACCAGTTTTTGTTTTTCTT
>JAABSF010000011.1 GCA_011390535.1 Deltaproteobacteria bacterium
ATAGAGCCTCACAAATTTGATGTGCCTGCGATGCTCGAGTGTTCCGGAAGGAGTGCCTTCCTTACAACCAGCGACACCTAGAAGCAAAAATCCCACCAACAAAAGACACCCTGCCCACGACACACCTTTATTGTTTTTCTGATTCCACTGCTCTTTAATCTTCCGAGTCATTTTCCTTCTCTTGTTTCTCCACATCCACAAGGTCCTTCTGTTGGTTTTTCATGTCATAAAAAACCTCATGTTACCAGTCAAGAAACAGCAAAAACAATAAAATAAGCCGACGAACCAACAAAAATGCACCCCAAACTTAAGATTTCATCAGCAATGCTGAGCACACCATCAGACCGGACAAAAGATGGCAGCAAGGATCGATAAAGACCCCTGCTCGAAGGAAATCCGTACATCTCTTTCACTGCGGCCAGGTCGTGCAGACGTTCTTGTAACAGGGGACAAGGCGTTGTTGGAGATTGGAAACCAAGTCCCCTTTGCGATTGAAACTCCGGCCTGCCTCAAAAGCCGTTTCGATTAAGGGCTGACTCGCAGTAAGCAATTGACAAAACCACTGTTAAAACATATATGTCGTGTTCTGAGGTCGGCTCGAATTTTGGTGGGTCCGTCCTCTTGCAACGTTTACTTTTGGAGGTTTGAACCGTGGCACGTGTAACAGTAGAAGATTGTCTTCGAAAAGAGCATAATCGTTTTGCCTTGGTGGTCTTGGCTGCAAAGAGATCCCGCATGCTCTCTAAGGGTGCAGAACCGCTCATCAGGTG
This sequence comes from Deltaproteobacteria bacterium, assembly GCA_011390535.1. Classification (GTDB taxonomy): domain Bacteria; phylum Myxococcota_A; class Polyangia; order HGW-17; family SLPX01; genus SLPX01. Next base: position 771 of record JAABSF010000011.1, read on the forward strand.
CGACAACAAACCCGTTGTGACCGCCTTAAGAGAGATCGCGGAAGACAAGGTCGCCTTCAATGAAAATGTAACGGAAGTCGTCTACGAATATTTGCGCGAGCTTTAAGGCTCCGATTTATTTACCATCCCCTCAAAAAACAACGACCACTCTCATATTTTTTTCTTTTCTGTTCACAAGCCGATTGTTTATTGGGTGATTTTTTGCCACATCGCCGGTTTTCTCTATCATGAGATGCAGGATGAGAGACGATAAGAAATATATCCGAAGCGGAGAGGTTTCATCTGTGCTCTGCGATCTTTGTGGCCGAACAGCCACTGGAATGCTGCGCCTGGAGAGCCCGAGAGGCTTATGGAAAGCTGGTATTGAAAATGGCCGTCTGAACGTACTGTCCATGCCTCAAGCCTACATCGATCCACTGTTAGGTGATTTGCTCGCCGACGCCGGGATCATTAATAAGGCTTTACTGTTTGAGATCCTCCAGGAATCACAAAAAAGAGGCTCGCTATACGGGCGGGTCTTGCTGGACTACGGCATCTCTCACCAAGTGTTATGGAATATACTGAATGCCCAAGCCAGACAGCGTTTCTTCAGATTCATCCGCTTTGCCTATGGAGCCTTTCAATTCATTCCGGACATTAAACCGGACGGCAAAAACAGCTTGGGCCGGCCGTTGGATCCGGTTGAAGAGTGCCGACGCATTTTTTTTGATGAGGCTGGTAATAAGGCGAAGATCAAAACACTACAAAAAGATCTGGATGATTTCATAATCCGGACATCGGGCGGGTGGGTCCCTCATCACCTCTTAAGGTTTTCCTGGGAACACAAAGCAATAGAAGAGTTGCACCGGCGTGGGCCTCAAAAGGTATCTTGGCTATTGAAAAAATCTCCCACAAGATTTTTGGGTGTTGCGCTGATCTTTTTTTTAAGGGAGCTGGGTGCAATTCATGTCATGAACTATCCGTCCAAAAGTTGTTTCTTGTTTGGTGAGGATCCAATCAATCCGTCGAAAAGAAACTGGAAGAGCAAACCCGAGCCCTCGTGGTCGTTTAATACAGGATATATGAGCTCGAATATAGGCTCGAACATGGGCTCGAACATGGGCTCGAACATGGGCTCGGAAATCCCGTACAAAACAAAACAGCCTCGCAGTAACACTGAAGCAGAAGCAGAATATAGAAAGGTCTCCTATCCAACCATTTCCAAAACATTTCATTCTATCCATGATGACAAAAAAGACTTTGAAAAAACTTTGAAAAAATGGTGGAGATCAATGGCAAGACGTTATCATCCGGACATTCACGTAGACGCTGACCCCAAGGTCCGAAGACTTTTCGCTCAACGATTCGCGGCAGCCCGTGAGACCTACCTAAAGTGTTTGAAGGAGAGAGCCCTTCCGTCATGTCTGTGATATAACGGCATTTCAGGAGGAACATGAACACTACCCCGGAACATGCCTTGAAAGAAGCCCTGGAACATGCCGATAAACATGTGTTTGTCGCCGGAGTTGGTGATACGGCGGAAAAGCTCTCGGCCTTGAACATGAAGTATGGGCTGGCAAAAATTCATCACTATCAAAAAGCCAGAGGTGTTTCACCCGACGCGATATTCATAGGCTCTCCGGATACAACCGTTACAAGAAACATCAATCGGTGGACTCAGGGGATGGGCTATGGAGGAGTTTTGCAATGGAGCGGAGATTTTTCCATCCTGGACATAAAACCTAACGGTTGTGGAATGCTTATGGGGTTTCTGCCCAAAAGAGTTTCTCGTGAAGAAGTTGAAAACAGATGGAAAACACTACGGGAAAAAAAGATCTCGCTCCAATCAAAAGATCTCCAGTGGGATATCCAGACCGGCAACCATTTTCTATCTTTATGTATTCCAATGAGCGAAGATGAAAAATATTATTGGCGTCTTCCCTGGAGGGGAGATGTTTTCATTTTACACTCGTCAGGCAAAGAGTTCAGGGGCGAGACAGATAGAGGACCGGGCCTGTATTGGGATCGCTCCGAGACGTTGCGCCGGATCATGCAAAAACACTCTACTCCTTGGGGTGATCTGTACGTACTGGAGGGAAAACACGCTGAAGAATATAATAAGCACTGCATGGAAGTTCACTCCTTTCAAATGCAAAGACGAGAGCTGCTTGCAAAGAAACTGTTGGGTGACTTCGAGATACTTTTTAACGGAACCCATCAAGGGATACACTCCCCGGGAACTGCGGTTCTGGGTTGTTACAAATTCGATTCTTCTAAAAAGCAAAAAGCTCACATGATCCACGGTCCCCAAAATCCGGATTATCCTATGGTCTGTCCTTTGACTTTGAGGCCGGACCTCCCGATACCTCTCCTGAAGCCATTGGATAACTTGAGCACAGAGGCCATAAGCGAGCTGGGGTGGAGAGATCGTCTAAAAAAAATCACGGGTGGAGAACGCATAAAAAAAGCAAACATCCTGCCACACGGCGGAGGGACAGCATATCCGTACTTGGAAGATCCCTGGGTTTATGAGGAAAAAGAGGCACGTCTGTTCGGGGCGAACGTCTCTATTAAAGGCGATGAAAAAGATGGTTCACACGGGCACAGAAATGAATTGTTGAAAAAACTAAACCAAACGCCGGCAATAGAGTTAGACGAAGGTGGAGAAAGAGTTTTTTTTGCAAACCCGAGAGAGCTGCCCTTTTCATACCGGGGTGAGGAAGTGTTGCAACGCACTCTCTCTTATAAAATGGGTAATGTGATGGGGCGCTTGCAACCCTTGTGGAGCATCGGAGGAGAAGCGTGAAGGAAAAGGGAGGGGGCAGTGAACAGGACCTCAAGGGGGGAATCGTAGGTTCGTTGCTCCGCATCCTTCATATTCCCAAAAAAGATCTTCCCCAATTGATGAAGCTTTGGACCCTCTACGCTTTGTTGTCATGCGGCATAGAAGTAGCCAAACTGATTGCAGAGGTGCTCTTTCTGAGCCGTGCAGGTATTAAATGGCTCCCATCATTGTTTGTAGGTCAAGCCCTTGTGAGCACTTTGGCTGCGGTTATTTATGTCGCTCTTGTAAAAAGGTGGAGCAACTCTGCGGTTTTTATCGGAATCCTGGTTGGGTTTGGTGTATTGATGTCCACCGTCAGCTTGGGTGCTTCTTGGATTGAAGGCACTCCGGCATATGGTCTGGTTTTTGTTTGCGCGGAGGCCGGATCGACTCTTTTGAAAATCCACTGGGGCATTCACCTTTTGGATATCTACAATCCTAAATCAGCTTCCAGGATATTTCCTTTTCTCTTCACCGGAGCCGCGCTGGGACGCTCAACAGGTGGAGCGGCGGTTAGACAAGGGGCATCGCTCATGGGATTACCTTATCTCCTGGTGGTCACTATCGCCATTACGATACCTTTGTCATTGTATTTTTTGCTTTCCGGCAAAAAGACCAAACATCAAGAAACCAAGAGAGGATCCGAAGAAACAAAGGGCGGAGACAGCACCTGGAAAAACGAGACTTCAGAAAAATCTGAAATGCACGTAAACATCGAGAGCATCGAGAATATCGAAAACAACGAGAATATCGAGAAGGAAGGGTCTATATTCGGCTCGGCAAAAAAAGAAAAAACGAAAGAAAAAAAAGTATTAAAGAGCGCTCTTTTTGAAGATGAAAATGAATACAGTCTTTATTGTAAAAAGGGAGATATCTCTTTAGCCCCGGTTAAAAAAAGGCCGTTGGAGTACAAAACCACAGCCAAGGATTCTGCAGAAGAGACAGAAGAAGAGGACGCTTTTGCCAAATCCCCAAATGAGGGGCTGAACGAAACCTTGGAGGAGATCTCTCCGGGGAAGGTTTTTCATCGTGGACTTTTTAAGAGAGTTCATAGAGCTATCCAAAACATCTTCGCTTCCCGGCTGATGAAAGCGATGATCCTCTCAACCGGTCTAATGGTGCTGCTGCGTCACGTGATGCGCTATGGAAGCCTGGTGGTCCTTCAATCAAGCTACGATGAATCCTCGCTGGCGGGAATGCTGGGATCATATTCAGTTATCGCCAACCTGGCAGGGATCGGCTTGCAGTTGATTATCACACCTAGATTGCTGAAAAAATTTGGTGTGGAAGGTGCAAATCTCCTCTATGCCGGCAGTGTGGCCTTGGGGCTGGGCTTTCTTGCTGTTTTCTACAATGTTCCTGCAGCGCTGGCGGCCAGGTTCTTCCACACCGAATTCAAGGGAGCCGTTCGAACCCCAATATCTCCAATCTTCTATTACGGAGAACCTCCAGAGCGACGTGCCGAAGTCCGCGCCTTTATTCTGGGGTGCGTAGTACCGCTTTTTACAATAGTCAGTGGTCTCATTTTACAAGCCATATCCGAATCCGTCAGTATTTCTGTATTGGCCTGGTCGGGAACCATTTTAGGGGGCTTTTATGTTTTGTCTTGTGAATGGCAAAATCGGATATATCGGCATCAACTGAAAAAGCTGACGCAAAAACAAAAAACACAAAAAACATGAGCAGTTTGCCCAAGTATGATCACAGTGTTATAGAATCTTATTACCATGGACACAGAATCCGACAACACGATTGAAAAAGACGACGCTCAACTGGTTTGTTTTCTTTGGGGTTCCCACGAAATGGGCATCCCGATAATCCAGGCAAAAGAAACTTTGGCGAGTCGACCCATGACAAGAGTGTTTTTGACACCTCCTTTTGTCATGGGAGTAGTCAATGTCAGAGGTGAAATTTTAGCGGTTTTAGATCTTGCCCGTTTGATGGGGCTCACCCCGGTTAAGTACAGACAAGAATCTAAAATAATCGTAGTAAAATGCAAAGGACGAAAATGGGGAATATTGGTTGATTCAATGACAGGCGTTAAATCACTCGCAGATGGTCGAAAGACCGAAGCAAAAGAGCTCTTTCCCCAAGCTCCCGTATGGCTTACCGGTGTTTTATCGTATGATGGTGTTTCCATAGGAATCTTGGACATGGAGAAATTGCTAAACACCGAAGATCTTCAATCTATGTTGAAAACCGATGGAGCCTTTTCAGGATAATGCCGAATTAAAATTATTGAAGATCATTCACAAGAGCATTCAGGAGGAACCTCGTGAAACTGCCTTTCAAAATAAAACTTTGGGTTAAAATTTTTGCCGCTTGCTCACTGATCACCATAATCGCCGTTGGGTCCACAGGAGTCATGAGCTATTGGATGCTACAAAAAGGGCGGCGGGATCGTGGCCATTTTTTGGACAAACATATAAAGCGTTACCGGGATTATGTGGAAGGAGTCGGTGCAAGTATTGAAGCAATCGCTCAGGTGTTGGCCACAGATCCACGAGTCTTGAATGTTTTGGAAGATGTCGTCTCCCATGATACAGACACCGGCCGGAGAAGTGTTTCGGCCGCCGCTTCTCCACCACCTACATCTGCTGCAGCCGACTCTTCTTCCGACGGAGAAGAAGCCACAGAGCCTACCTCACCCACAAAAAAGCCGACCGGGAAGAAAGAGAGGGGCCGTTATAGAAAAGCGGTCATGGCTAAATCCGTCAGGCGAATGATTCGCGGAATAAAGGGGGCTCTCGCACCGGACTTCTTATTGGTGGTCGACAGCGACAAAAACCCTGTTTATCAGTATTCCGAAAAAGCTCTCGATATGGTCCCCGACAGACAACTGGTTATAACAAACCTCTTGAACCAGGTCCCGGTGAGCGGAGAGACCATGGTGCTGGCGAAAAATGGTTATCTCGTATCCGGAGCCCCTGTTCTGTCGGCCAAGCAAAAAGGACATGTTCTGGGTGCTGTCTTGATAGGAGTGAATTTGGAGCGCTATTTCCACAACTATAGAGTTCAGTCGGATAACCGCATCCCTAAACAACACAGGCTGGTTTTGGTCAACAGATCAGGAGAGATCCTAACCTCGGTTTTTCCCCAAAACCTCTGGTCCACTCTGGAGCCACAGATTCAAAAAGAAAACCGAGTCAAGGTGTATGAAGGAAACCGGAAGGTGGAAGTAATAAAGTGGGCCGACAAAGTTTACGATTTTACCTCTCTCAGTGTAGCGGGATATGAAAAAGACTATCAGGGTGTGGTGGGGAGACTTTACTTATTGAGGATAAGAAAAAAAGAAGATGTTTTAAGAGATCTGATGGGCTATATTTTTCCCGCTGCCATAGCTATCAGTGTTTTTTCTCTACTGGTAGCATCTCTTTTATCTTTCTGGATCACCGGCCCCATAAGAACTTTCATTCGCGCAACACGACAAATTGTGGCCGGGGGTGGAGATCTTACCAAAAGAATAAAGGTCTCCTCAAAAGACGAAATGGGAGATCTTGCCGAAAGTTTGAACCAGCTTTTCGATCGGCTTCAGGAAATCACAGCTCATGTTCAACAGTCTTCTTTTCAAGTAGGAACCTCAAGCACTCAGCTGAGCGCGTCATCAAATCGCATGTTGGACGGCGCTAAAGAACAAGCTGTGAAAATAGAAAACTCAACCGCCGCCGTGACAGAGCTCAGCAGCTCCATTCAGCAAGTTGCCGATAACGCCATGCAGACCACCAAAGTGGCCAAGGCTACAGGAAATGATGTTACACAAGCTGTTTCAACGATGAACGAAATTAAAAACACAGTTGAAGATGCTGGTTTCCGCATCACAGAGTTGGGAGAGAGCGGAAAACGTATCGGCAAAATTGTTGAGGTAATTCGCCAAATCTCAGAACAAACATCACTCTTGGCCCTGAATGCCTCTATTGAAGCTGCTCACGCCGGAGAACACGGGCGTGGCTTCGCCGTTGTCGCCGATGAGGTAAGCTCTCTGGCTCGAAGGGTCGGCCAAAGCGCCAAAGACATTGAAGACCTTATAGCCACAATAACAGAACAAACCGCTGAAGCCGTGCGGACAATGGGGGTCGCCATAGAAGAAGTCGAAGGGGGCACTTCCCTTGTCAAGAATACATTGGGGAGCATTCAGGAAATCGTAGACGTTATCTCCGACACAGCGACAGCCGTGCAAGAGCAAGCCCTGGCTTCCGATGAAATTGCTCGCAATATGGACGTAGTGCAACGCATAGCTCAAGAGGTCTTGAACTCAAGCGAAGAGGCCGTGCTGCAAGGAGAGCGCTTGCAAGAGCTTGGGTTCCATCTTGAAGAGCTGGTAAAAGGGTTCAAAGTAGGCTCTATGAATTTATCATCAGGATCAGCGTCCACCACTCGAGCCTTAAACCCTCCAAAAACCGGTGAAGAAGATGAAGAATAAAGGCTCTGGTGATAATAATCTTTGCATTAGGATGCCGATCCATCAGAGCCCTACGGATTTCACTTAATGGGAGATTTTTTTTAATAATGTTAGATGAGATCGCGCAACTGTTATCCAGGCATTGCGGCATGGGAAATATTCCCAAAAAGAGATGGCGTTTTGAGTCCAAGGCTCTTGAGCGAATGAAAAAACTCGGTATCTCGGACCCGGAAGAATACTTCGCTCTCCTTAATCATCCTGTTGAAGGGCCCGCCGAGTTAAAGTCTTTGGTAGAGGCCATACGTGTCGGAGAAACCGGTTGGTTAAGACACAAAAAGCAATTCCGCGATCTCTCTGAACACATACTCCCTCGACCCGAAATCAAGAGACTTTGGAGTGCCGGTTGTGCAGAAGGTCAAGAGGCTTATTCACTGGCGTTGTCTTTTCTTTCACAAAACACAAACCATGATTTTACGGTCTTGGGCACCGACATATCAGAAACCGCTGTCAAAATCGCTGCAGCGGGCGAATGGCCCATAATGGCAACTGATTCTAATTTAAGATTTGAACAAAAACAATTTTTCACAGCCGTCGATAACGGCAACATCAAAGTAAAAGATGCCTTAAAAAAACATTGTTCTTTTCGTGTCCATAACCTCATGAGCGCACATTACCCAAAGGGTTTTAACCTGATCATGTGTCGTAATGTTTTGATTTACATGAGCCCGGAGGCCCGCCGATATGTAATGGAAAAACTCATTCGGTCATTGGTTCCCAACGGCTATCTAGTCCTCGGCTACTCTGAAATGAATGTTTTTGAATCGTCCCTTATACAGCCCGAGAGACATGGAGATTCTATTTTTTGGAGACGTGTTTCAAAAAACAATGTTAAAAAAGCTGAATGCGAAAAAGTGATCACCAATTCGGTATCGAGGGCAGCGCATCGTGGGCTTGAGTCAAAGCTGAATAAGATCGATAAAACCATTACAAACGTGTTGCAACTGGAAGGTTCTTTTACAAAAGAGAAAATCCCCCAGCTAAACAGTGATCTTCGAGAGTTGCTGGCCCGGGCCCCAAAAGAGGCCGTTGTCGAGATTGATGGTGTTGATTTTCTATGCGAAGAGGCTGCGCTGCAAATTCGCAGAGCCGCAGCTCAACAGAGGGCGAATGGCGGTGAGTTCGTATTGATCGCGTCAAAGCCGGGGACCCGCTACTGGGCGTTACGGTCCAGTCTTTCGCAATGGATGCAAATAAAAGAAACAAAGCATTGAGAACACGGATTTGATGAAAACCCAAAAAGACAAAGACAAGGGTAAAAAGAAATCCCAAGCAGCTTCGGTTACTGAATCCGAAGTTAATTCCACACCTGAATCCATTTCGGAACCAACCTCAGAGACACTTTGGGATCTTCTCCTGGAAGAGGGGCCTATATTCGTAAGAGAATCTCTGGATGTGCTCGCCCGAGATCCTTCCATTGAGACAAGCACTAGAAATTTTATAAAGGCAAAGCTCTTCGATCTTGAAGCCGCAAGCTGGTATGCAGGGGCCGAACCCTTGGCTGAAGTCACTCGTATTCTTCGTCAAACTCTTCACGGCCCTTTATCATCAGTGGAAAAGATGGAAGAGCTCTTCTATGATGGGTTAACTGCTTTAGACGCTATCCTTGCTGCCATGGCGTCTCCAAGCCCGGACGAAAAATCCATCATTGAAAATCTGGGTTACTTTGATGGCCTCAAAAAGAAAAGAACCGACTACGAAAGGGAGTTTACTGAAGAAAAAACAGATGAGTCCCTTGAGGACGTGGAATCATCGACCAACGATAAAGAAGAGCCCTTTGACACAGGTGTTTGGGTTCCTAATGTGACCGCCGATATGGTACCGGCTTTTTTTGAGGAGTGCTCGGAACGGCTTGAAAGCCTGTCTGAAAAACTTTTGGAGCTTGAAGAGATTCCTGATGACAAGGATTTGTTGGCTGCTCTTTTCAGAGACCTGCATACCATTAAAGGCTCCTCCGCCTTTGTAGGGCTTTCTCCCTTAAACCGTGTCGCTCATAAAGCGGAAGATCTTGTAGGTGAACTTAGGGAAGGAAAACGGCTTGTAAATACACCAGTGGTAGATGCGCTTTTGTCGGCAAAAGACGCTATGTCAAGAATTCTGCAAAGAGCCGGCTCAAAGAAATCTTTGTCCGACATGGATTTAAAGAGTTTACTCAACACTTTAAACAATCCCACAGAACCATCTTTGTCTGTTTCCGCAACCGGCGAGACCAACATGTCACATCTAAACGGCGCTCGGGAAAAGCCGAGTCTCGACGGACAACCTGTTCAAGGAGGTGCTGCAATCCAAGAGGCACAGGGAGAAAACCGTCCGAGGGTGGATGACGGCCGTAACAGGCTCTCCGGAAGAGCCACAATACGCGTGGATTTCGGCAAGCTGGATGTGTTGCTGAATCTGGTGGGTGAGCTTGTCTTGGATAGAGCTTCTGTACGCACAGTTCTGGGCAATCTTGATTCTGCGTCCAGGGCTTTGGAGACAACACAAAAATCTCTACAAAAATACAGACGCTTGTCGAGAAAGAAAACCGATTCCAGCTCCAATGCCATTCGAGATATTGTCGTTGTACATGAAGAGATGGATAGAATCAGCCGCCTCTTTAAAGAACTCGTAAGAGAGTTGGATGTATCCACCGGGAGCCTGGATTTTGTCGCCGGCAACCTGCGCGATCAGGTGATGAACCTTCGCATGGTGCCTATCTCACAAGTCTTCACAAAACACAAACGCACCGTGAGAGATCTCGCAAAGTCACTAAACAAAAAAGCAAGGTTGGAGTTGATAGGGCAAGAGACTGAGTTAGACAAAATGCTTGTGGAAAAACTGGACGAACCTCTTCTGCACTTAGTTCGAAACGCCGTAGACCATGGAATCGAAGACCCACAAACAAGGATTCGCGCGGGCAAGGAAGAGGTGGGCGTGGTGGTTTTATCCGCCAAACATCAAGGTGGACAACTAGTAATCGAAGTAATCGATGACGGAAAAGGGTTGAACCCGGAAGTCATAAAAAACAAGGCTATCGAAACAGGTTTTTTAGAACCTCATGAAGCCGCAAAAATGGACTCCTCTTCTTTATTACGGCTTATTTTTTCTCCCGGTTTTTCAACCGCAGGCAAGGTGACACATATCTCCGGCCGAGGAGTCGGGATGGACGTCGTTAATGAAACCGTCCGGCGCTTGAGAGGTTCAATCGATATAACAAGTGTACAAGGTAAGGGCACTACAATGACAATGGCTCTGCCACTCACGCTTGCTATCAGGCAAATTCTTCTCATGCAAGTCAGCGGTGAGTTGCTTGCTCTTCCTCTTGATAATGTAGTTCGTACGTTGGACTTGAATGAGGCCTATGTAAACACAATCGGGGAAAACATGATCTTGGAATCCGAAGAGAGCGCTTTTCCTCTAATAGACCCAAGCACACTCCTCGGTTATGCAAATCAAACAAACACCACCGATAAACAAATAGTTTGCATAGAGCTTCTCGGAAAAAGGTACGGAATAATTTGTGACGGAGTAAAAGGACAACATGAAATCGTTGTTAAAACTTTAGGCGATCTACTTCTTAGTGTTCCATGCGCCGCCGGCGCCACTCTCGTTGGAGAGCGAGTCGTGATTATTTTAGACGCTCCCTCCTTGATCAAGCGCTGGGAGGAAAATGATATCACCGGTTTTGTGCCAAGCTCTGATTCCATACCGGCACCAATAAAAAAACAAGAGCAAAAGCGTGTTTTAATTGCCGAAGACTCACCTCCGGCACGTGCTCTCATTAAGCAGCAATTTGAGACCCTGGGCTTTTCGGTTACAGAAGCCATGGACGGCCAAGAAGCGCTTAAATTGGCCAAAAGCGAATCGTTTCATCTCATCTCAACAGATGCTCGTATGCCGCATATGGACGGTTACGAGCTCGCAAAAAATCTCAGATCGAATGCTAAAACAAAATCCATACCCATATTAATGGTTTCAGCGCTCGGGGAACGAATCGATAAGGTAAGAGGTTTTGATGCCGGGATTGATATGTATCTCGTAAAACCCACTGAATTGCCCCAACTACATGAAGCTGTATCAAAGCTATTGAGTTTCCCCCTTTCAAGGGAGGAAAAGAGATGAGTCAAAACACCCACTCAACAGACCTAACCGGTGTAAACGCAACTGACGGCGGAGCTTTCGACAAAGAGACCATTAGCTTGGTCGCTCTAGTGGGGAGTGGTTTGGTGGCAAAGAGCTTAAGCCAATCATTTGAAGACACATCAATAAAGCTCTTTACCATCGACACTCCATCAGAGTTGCCGAGCTTCGCAAACAAGAAGAATGCTGATGGGATATTGATCCCTGCAATAACCGCTGATAACGATGTAATCTCACTAGCCCTTGAGGCTCAAAGAAGCTCACCAAAAAAGAGACCGTCAATTATAGTTTTAGGTTTGGACGAAACTCATCGCAAAAAGGCCCACAAGATTCCAGGCTCCTTTTATTTGGAAATCCCTCACGGACGTAGTGAGTTGGTTGAGATTGTGCAAAGAGCTTGTCGAAGACGCAGGCTGATAGCGCTCATCGATGACAGCGAGTTGGTTCATATACACACGGTTCCAGTCCTTACTGAGGCCGGATATGATGTCATCTCGGCAAAAGACGGCATTGAAGGCGTTAGAATCATCCGGTCAAAGAGACCGGATCTCGTGATTTCAGATATCGAGATGCCGGAAAAAAACGGCTATGATCTTTGTCGCGAGATTAAAGATGATGTCGAGTTACGATCAACCCCGGTGATGATCTGCTCCGCCCTTGGAGAAGCCGCTGACTTGCAAAAAGGTTTTGATTCCGGCGCCGATGATTATCTGGTCAAACCCGCCGTACCCGAAGAGTTGATAACAAGAACAAGGAACCTGCTCGCGAGCCTGAAACTAGCCGGCAGAGAAAAAATCCTGGTTGTTGAAGACAGCCCACCGATAAGGCAGATGGTTGCCGACGGACTCAGCCGGCAGGGTTTCGATGTAAAGACGGCAAAAGACGGTAAAGAGGGTTTTGAGATGGCAAAAGAGGTTTTTCCCGACCTCGTCATTACAGACTATGACATGCCCCGCTGGACCGGCTTTGAGTTGGTTGTGGGGTTGAAAAAAAACCACCGAACTCGAGACATCCCTGTAATGATGCTCACTGCCCGACAGACGCAACGAGACCAGGCACAAATGAGAGCCGCAGGCCTTACAGCATACCTGGTGAAACCTTTCAGTATAGACAAATGCGTTGCTTTGGCCGAGAGGCTGCTGGCGGAAAGACGGCTTTTGGATTACAAAAAGGCTTCTCGTCTCTATCTTTCAAAGGGAACCACAGAAGCCGCGGAAGCCCAAGCTGCAATGAGAAAAGTAGGAGCCAAAAGGGCGAAAGAGTGCACAATGACCGTACTTTTCAGTGATATTTGCGGGTTCACATCTTTAAGCTCAAAAAAAACCCCCGGTGACATCGTAAAATTGTTAAACACTTACTTTGACCTTTTGTGTCCTATTGTGCTGGAAGAAGGTGGCGATATCGACAAATTCATCGGGGATGCCATTATGGCGCTGTTTGAAGACAGTCAAGAAGAATCGGGTGCAGTGAAAGCGGTGCGAGCGGCTCTGCGGATGCAAGAGGCAATACAAAAGGCAGGTGAAAAATCAGAGACTAAGTTGCTCAGTAGAATTGGCATCAACACCGGCCCTCTCGTTAGAGGCGACATTGGCAGCCGTCATGTACGGCGTGATTATACAGTGATTGGAGATACGGTAAACCGTGCACAAAGATTCGAATCTCAAGCGCCAAGCGGTGGTGTTTTGATCAGCGAATCAACTTTTAAGCTATGCAAACATGTGATCACCGCAAAAAAGAAAGTAAACCTGAAAATGAAAGGCGTCAATGAACCTGTGACTGGATATGTTGTTACAGGACTGACCCAAGAGGAATAATCGGTGGATAATCAAGCGAAAATCAAAGTAATGATAGTTGATGACTCTCTTTTTATGAGAGGGGCCATTAAGAAAATCCTGGAATCGGATAAACACTTCGAAGTGGTCGGCCAAGCGAGTGACGGTGCCATGGCCGTTCAAAGAGTGGCCAAATTGAACCCAGACGTAATTACAATGGATTTTAACATGCCGATAATGAACGGTGTAGAAGCTGTACGTCGGATCATGGCCCAGCATCCCACTCCAATTGTTATGCTGTCAGCTCACACCACCGAAGGCGCTCGGGAAACCATTGAAGCTTTAGAGCATGGAGCTGTTGACTTTATTACAAAGCCTTCCGGTGAGGTCTCGTCGGATATATCCAGGGTAGGCCCGGAGCTCTTTATGCGTCTTTTAAATGCCTGCAAGGCGAAGGTGAAAAAAGAGAGCCACCCAAAAGCAGACAAACAAAAGAGGCTTCAGCAACTTACGGCACCAAAACAAAAGGTTTTGGGGCGAAGAGTTTTGTTAGTAGGGGTTTCAACGGGCGGCCCGGCTGCGTTGGCCGGATTTCTTCCTTCTTTACCACGTGTAACCGATTTGGGAATTGTGATTGTCCAACACATGCCCCCTACTTTCACCGCCGCTCTGGCAAAAAGATTGGACAGCCTCTGCCGAATCCACGTCGCTGAAGCTCGTGACGGAGATATGATTCGAGAAGGAACCGCGCTTATAGCACCGGGAGGATTTCATTTGGAATTCGGAAATGAAGGCACTGTTAAACTGACAAGGTCTTCTCCAATAAACGGATGTCGCCCTTCTGTGGATGTGACAATGAAATCCGCATCTAAAATCTTCAACCGAAATCTAATCGGTCTCATAATGACAGGGATGGGTAAGGATGGTGCAGAAGGTATGGAGGCAATAAAAAAAGCAGGCGGAAGAACCATTGTCCAAGATCGTGAGAGTTGCGTAATCTTTGGAATGCCGAAAGCATGTATAGACAAAGGTATTGTCGATGAAATCGTATCCTTGGATTCTCTGGCCGACGCCCTTAAATAGGGCCTGTTGGAAAACTTCTCTCATCGGAAGATGTTGACGGGTTAAGGTCCGTTATTTTGCAGCAGGCTCTAAATCAAGAGAGTTAAGATAACGGCTCTATCTTATCCATTTCGCCATTAAGATACTTCTCAATCTCATCAAAAGGCCTTCTCCCTAAACCATCTGCTACAACAATATGATCTCTGCTGTCCAACCCCAAAAGCCACTGTGCGTTTCCAAAACGTACCCACACCTCCCCTAGAAACTCAGCCGCCATTTGACGCTTCTCCTCTCCCAAGGGTTGACCGCTCTTTTGCTCTTTAAGATAAACTTCTAGTGCATCAATAATTTCTTTTTGCTTGATGTTTTTTCTCGACAATATTTTGTTCAGTTTTTCGTTTGAAAAAGTTTCAGCCCGCTGTCTTATTTTCTTGAGCGTTTCTCCATCTCTGTGAGCCACTATTAGTTTTTTTATCTCCTGCACACTTGGACTATCGTCGTCGTCTTTTTCCTCTTCTATGCTCTTCATAACCATAAAAGCTTCATCTAAATGATGATCCCTAGCCTTTAAAACACCAAGAAGGAAATCAATCGTTCGGCTTTTTATTCCCAAAACCTTTGCTGCATGAAGCTCTTCTTCTGCCGTCTCCCAATCACCCTGCTCCATTGCCAGCCGCCCTTTTACAAAATGAAAAACCGCAACATCCAACAAATAACGACTTGGAGCATTTTGGCTCAATCTGTTCTCTGCTTCACACAGTCGCCCCTCAGCCATAAGACGCGCTGCGTCTTGAACGCCCTCAAGTCGCTTTACCCTTCCCCTGTAGAGAAGCTTCGCCAACCAGTTCATTATTTCTACCTCTTTTCTGCTTGATCTCTTGTTTTGTTCTTTCCGGAATATTTGTTTGTTTTCAATAAACGGCCACAGGTGATGACTTATAAATGCTATTACATAAGTCAATTTCTTAATTATGATCGCTTATAAGAGATCGCTTTACAATTATTTGTTCTATTTTTTGCTTAGGAAAGCATAATTAATGATAATTATGCATATTTGTATTGACAAAGTAAATTACTTGGCCTATACATCACTGTCAATTAGGGTTGATTCAAGAATAATTTCTTCGGACAAGGGCTTTGATCGCCCTGCTAAACAAGCAGGAGATTTACTGGGCATTCGAGCTTATTCACGAGAATCACAAACAGGTAATTCTTAGCTAATCAACGTCCGTCCCAGAATTTGTTTTTGAATCAGCCCTTAACCTTAGAGGAGGGATCCCAAAATGGCGACGACGAAAAAAAAGACTGCAACCAAGAAAAAACCTGCTGCTAAAAAGAAAACCACCACTAAAAAGAAAACTGCTGCTAAGAAAAAACCGGCCGCTAAAAAGAAAACTGCTGCTAAGAAAAAACCGGCCGCTAAAAAGAAAACCACCACTAAAAAGAAAACTGCTGCTAAGAAAAAACCGGCCGCTAAAAAGAAAACCACTACTAAAAAGAAAACTGCTGCTAAGAAAAAACCGGCCGCTAAAAAGAAAACCACCACTAAAAAGAAAACTGCTGCTAAG
>JAABSF010000118.1 GCA_011390535.1 Deltaproteobacteria bacterium
GGGGTGGGCCCCATGAAGGTGTTGTAGCGAATGACGGTGCTGTGGGTGAGGGGGGTGCCGCCGATGTACACGGATGCGCCGCCCTGAGGGGTCACTAGGGGACCGGAGAGGATATTGTGCTCGAAAATGCCATCACTGCATTCGTTGGCGATAAAGCAGAACTTGTTGCCGCTGCTCTCGCGATCCAGCACGCTGTGGTGAACATGGAAATGATGCACGCGGTGCAACTGGATGGAGTCGCCGGC
>JAABSF010000119.1 GCA_011390535.1 Deltaproteobacteria bacterium
GGCCTCGGTCTCCGGAGTCTCGGGAGGCGACCATCGGGTGTTGACGTTGTGGATATAAACTCCGCCGATCTCGATTTGCTCGGTGTTCTGTACGAACATGCCGTCATCTCCGGTGTCGAATATCTCGGTAAAAAGGACTTGTATCCCCGAGGGAGGAGGATCGCCGGTAAAGCGCATGCCCCATATTCCTCCGTGAAGCACACAGCCGGTGACCAGAAGGTCCGTTGGGCTGGACCAGTTTATTGAGCTGGTGGCGCTTGAGCGCACCTCAAGATCCCTGACTGTGATCCCGGACTTACGCCAAGCCGACACTCCGTGGGTGGCGCTGGAGTCAATGATGGGGAGGTCGCCTACACCATAACTACCCAAAAGGATGTCGTTTTGTCCGATGGCTACCTGCTCGGTCTCCACCGAGGTTGTTCCTCGGCGTTGTAGGTAGGCCAATCCCGCCTCCCAGGATATCTCCGCCCAAGAGGCGAAGGGATGAGCCCTGGTGCCGTCTTTTGATGGATCCTCGGCGTTGTCGGGATCAATGAAAACAACTTGTTCGGGGTTCAGCACTTGTACTGTCATGAGCGCCTCATCCCAATATTCGTTGAGCTCCACACGGACAGTGAGCTGATGCCCCGTCGAATCTAAATCTTCGGGATGAGCCACCGTAATCAGCCCTGTGACTTCATCCATGGCGAATGGGGCAGGGGAGCCGTCTAGAACCGAGAACATGGGTCCTTGGTCCAACACTGTGGGGTAGAGGCGCACCAAGCCTACGACATCACCTACCTCGGCGTTTGTCGGCACCACGAAGCTCTGATCCATGAACAAATCCCGCCACTGTGGGTCTTCAACACCCCCATCTTCTCCTGCGTCGCCGTCGCTGTGCCCATCAGTGGTGACCAGTGCATCGGTGGCGCTTCCGTCCGTGACATCTGCGTCCGTCTCCAGCCCCGCATCTTTATCTTTCGAGCCGGATCCGCCACAAGAAACAAGGCTCAAGGCCACCCCACATAGGATGATCGCGCCTAACTCCGAAAATCGTTTCAACAGTGCTGGATATATCCTATGCATGACTTTTTCTTTCCGGCGCAGAGCGCCTTGCGGTTCTTTTTGTATTCACTGGAGTGGGGGTTCACAAAAGCTATGCAAACGATGTGTTCCCTTTAATGTTTTATCCTCATCGTCTTTGTTTTTATTTAAGTTTATCAGTATCAGAAAGATATATTGGTATAAAAGACACGAAAACAGCAAGCAAAAATCTTCTTCAACTCCCAGCGCTTATTAAAGAAAGGCTCATGAGACGATAGTCTTTAGTACGATAGTCTTTAGTACGATAGCCCTGGGTACGATTGTCTTGAGTACGACTCTTTTATTTCTGCTTTTTGCGCCGGGCGCGATGACGACGGCATGCCTTGCGGGTTCGAAACAGAATGGGTGGGTTCTCTATATCCGAATCCAGGGTGACAAATTTTTTGCCTTTTAAAAAAGAGTTCAGTTGAGCTATCTTTTTGCCCAAAACGTCTACAGGACAGGGCTTTGAACAATCAAACTCCTTAAGTTCGAAGGACACGCCCTTTGCCGCAGCTCCTACGTAACCAAAGCCTATGCCTTGTGAACGTGATTTAGCTTGAATCTGAATAGAACGACAAATTCGGCAGGTCCTTTTGCCGCCGCCCGCGCAGTTTACGCTTTTTGAGTGGTATGATCGGCAGACGGCTTTAAGGGAAACCACAGCGCCGCCGTAAAAAGCTGCGTTTTTAGTTACTCGATTGAGCGCTCCTGTGCGGGTTTCAAGACTGCCCATGCCGCCACTTGAATAACTTACCCATTGTCCCTGCTTGTCTTTTTTATATGAAGTTGAGTACGGACCTGTGTACGAAACAGACAAGCCGAAATGGCCCGTTTTGAAATTCACTCGTTTCACTCCCTTTGAGATTTTAGTCTTGACCTCTACCGGACCAGTCAACACATCTTCATTTCGTTCCACCTTAACCGGGCGGCATTTTTCATCAAAGAGCTTTGCTTTTTTTTCTTTCGGAACCCAAGCCAAGAGCTCATCCAGAGGGGTGGGTTTTAAGAAAAGGGGCCTGTAATTTTTAAGCTCTTCGACCTCCTCACGTGCTTCCTTCCATTGTTTGGCTGTATCAATATTCTCCTTTTGTGGGAATGAATCATCTTGAGTTTTGGTGCTTTTGGATGATTCAGAATCCCGTACAGAATCTGATGCAGCTTTTGATTTATTCTCCGGGGTTGCACTCTCCGGCGCAGGTTTGTTCACATGGCCAGATTGTTTTTCTGTTTCGCCCGATGCTTTTTCCTGAACTGTTTTTTCTTTGTCAGGGGAGTGTTGCACGGGTTGTTCCGTCTCTTCGGTGACGGTGGAGGTGCGGGATCTCCGGGATTCGGACATACACCCAGTAAGAAACATAATGCAGATCGTACAGGTCGTAGAGATCGTAGAGATTGTACAGATCTTGTAGATCCTAAAACCAGCCGAAATAGAACGCATCAAAAATGAACCGTGCATATCAATACCTCTTCAATATTCTTCTTCTTCAATATTCTTTAATGCTTCTTTAAGCTTTCTTTAAACTTCTTCAAAATTCCTTCAATACCTCTTTAATACATTGAGAGCCTCTGTTGTACATTGGATATTTTTTTCGAGTTCTTCATGTTCAGACACTGGAAACCAGTAAAAGTTCAAAATGAATCAGATTGTTTTCATGCAGGCTCCAGCAGTTTTTTAAGGGTGGCATAAGATACGAGATCTATATCGTGTGGGCGCTCGAGAAAAGGCATCACATCAGCGCGGGCTTGCTCCCAGTTTAGAGTTTCAAGCCGCCGCAACAGTTCATCGCGCCAGTTGTCGCCGGTCAGATCGGGGCCTTCCCACGCTGTTTGCGAGAGGGCGGCATTAAGCTGGTTGAGATTCGGGGCCGGCCAACGGCGGTCGGCCAGATACCATGCGAGGTCATAAAGATCGCGCCCTTTTGTCCATTGACGGCTCAGAACGGCGTGAAGCTTGCCGGCTAAGAGCGAGGCTTTGTCGTAATGACAAAGGTTGAGTGTCACATGGCGGCGCACGATGGAGGTTTCCACGTCCGCCCCCGGCGGTGGGCGGGTGTCGAGCTCCAGCTTGATGGAGAGCACTTGGGTCGGGTGCGGTGAGAGGCCGATTTCATGTGGGAGGCCGGGAAACTTAAGCCAGGCCACGGCTACGGTCTTCCGGTCGTTGACAGTGATTTGGATCCGGTAGCCTTCGCGCGAGAGCGTTCGGTTGACCTTGGACATGGCCGAGCGGAAACCGGCGTTTTTCCCCGGAACAATGAGCGAGAAATCTAGGTCTTCCGAAAAGCGGGGAATAGAAAAAAGGAAGCGCAGAGCGGTGCCGCCGACAAAAGCCCAACGCATGAACGCCCCCTCCTCCTGAAGCGCCTCCAGTACACGGGCTTGCAGGTATTCTCTCGCCAGACCATTGCGGGTAATTGCATTCGCGCCGCCTTCGGTCAGTTGTCGTAGATACTCTTTCATAGGGGCTCGCCTTCCTCCTCGTCGAGCAGTGAGGTGATAATCGCGGATGCCCGCAAGAGCTTTGGCTTGCCGCTGCGCCGGGCTAATTCATCCAACTCTGCATGTTGGAATACGGCGGGGTTCTGCAGGCGAAGTTCCCGGAGGAATGCCTCGGAATCTCCGCCGGTTGTGAGATGAACCAGATCGAGCAACGCTTTTTCGGGTGCGGCCACAAAAGCGAATTGGCGGGGTGCGACCTCGACCCTTGAAAAACCGAATCGCAGAGGTTCTGCGAGGTGTTGAAACTGAAATGTACCCAGCGGCGTATTGGCTGTTTCGGGGCGCCCCGATCCTACGCTGGTTACGACCGGCACCTGTTCGGGAATAGCTCCGTGCCATGCCAGCGCGGACTGCAGGCTCACGTAGCTTCCCTGGCGCTGACGATTGGCGATAAGAAATGGATGCGGCTCGACCTTCCTCCAAGGGTGAGCAAGGGTATACAGCCCCCGGCGAAGCTGAATCAATTGCCCGGACTTCACCCAGCGTGACAACTGTAGACGCACTTGCCGTTTATCTGCCTTTCCGGACAACAACAGACTGGACGAAAAAACCGGCTCATCAGCAACCATGCTCAGCAACTGGTCAAATTTCATAGCATTTACATATCATATAAGATAATTTAGTGCAACAATAAACCTGTTCAAGTAGTTTTAAAGAACAACCATTGATCCCGACACCGACGCATACAAGAAGGATCAAGAAACACGAGAAGCAAGAACACGAGAAGCAAGAACACGAGAAGGAACAAGGAGAAAGTTTTTGAACTTGACCGCGCCAATATCATACATCATGCTATATGTATGAAGACCATTACCATCAATGTATCCGAAGAAACTTACCGTGTATTCCAGGAGTACGCAGCGCTTAAAGACCGAACCGCATCGGAACTGATCCGTAACGCCATGGAAGAGTACAGGCGGACATATCTGGGACGTGAGGCGAGTATTTTTGACCAGCCCCCTGCAAGCGTGGGAGCCATACTCAAAGATTTGAATTCTGATGACGATCTTCTTGAGGAGATGATTGAATGATCGGAATAGACACGTCTTTTTTGGTGGCTTTTGAAATCGCGGAACACCCGTGGTGCTTGGACGCAAGAAGATTTGCCGGGAATAACTCCGAGGCCGGGTTTGCGATGGCTCCACAGGTTCTTACTGAATTCATACATGTAACAACCGATTCCAGCAGGTTTTCCAAGCCTCTTTCTGTGAAGGAAGCCCTGAAACGAAGCTACAGGTGGTGGAACGCTCGTGAAGTGAAACAAGTGTTTCTCACACATCAGACTGTAATGGTTTTCAATGACTGGATGAACAGCTTCAAACTGGGACGCAAACGACTTCTGGACACCATGCTCGCTGCTACATACGTTTCTGTGGGAATCGAGAAAATTGTTTCCACCGATGCCAGGGATTTCAATATTTTTCCTTCCATAACAAGGTGTCTTATTACTTCCTGAGCTTCCAATAATTCCGAGGCGAACAAATCAGGGGAGGGGATACCGGCAACATATAGAGTCGGGCGGCAAGATGTTTTGGGCCGTGGCTGGAGCCATGAACTCCGGTGGGCTTTTATTACTAGGGGATAAGGGAATGGAATCTTTGGGTTAAATACTGGGCAATCCGGCATTTAAGACTTATAGTTATGCGAATTATTAAACAAACAATCGGTGAGGCACCGATACATAGGTATTTCACTAAAAGAGGAGGAATTGTGAGATGTTTTTTAAACAAATTGAAAGCCGGGGTTTAGCCCACTATTCTTATATGGTGGGAGAGGGAAAAGAAGTGGCGGTCATCGATCCAAGGCGAGATATTGGAGTCTACTTAGAAGAGGCTCGCAAAGAAGGATTAAAAATCAAATACATTTTAGAGACTCACCGGAATGAAGACTATATTATAGGATCCAGGGAGTTAGCAGAAAAAACCGGGGCCACAATTTACATTTCCGGTCATGAGGATTTAGGACATGTCTATGGAGAAAAAATCTTTGATGGGGATGAATTAAACATTGGATCCTTAACCATTAAAGGGGTTCACACCCCGGGGCATACTCTGGGACATATGAGCTATGGGGTTTTTGAAGAAGGTCGAGAAACAGCTTATATGGTCTTTACGGGAGACTGTCTGTTTATGGGAGATCTGGGTCGTACGGATTTTTATGGGGAAGAGAACCTGGAAAAAATGACAGGTCTTTTATATGACAGCGTGTTTAAAAAACTGATGGTCTTAGGAGACGAAGTACTGGTATTCCCAGCTCATGGTGCCGGTTCTGCCTGTGGGGAGAGTATGGAAGATCGACCTTATTCGACCCTTGGTTATGAAAAAGCCTATAATCCCGAGTTACAGGTAGACACTCGAGAGGAGTTTATAGAAAGGTTCGGCAGGATGCGCCTTAAACCTCGATACTTTGAAAAAATAGAAAAGTATAATGTAGAAGGTGCCGAATTTATTGGGGAGGAAATCAGGTTAGAACCTCTGAAATTAGATGAGGTAAAAAAACAGGGGATTACCATTATTGATTCAAGAACCAAAGAGGCTTATTTCGGTGGGCATGTTCCCGGAACCATATTTTTCAGCTTGCAAAACTTCTCAACCTATGCCGGAAATATCATTGATACGGATACCCCCGTTGCCTTTTTGGTAGAGGGTAATGAGGTAGAAAAACTTCAAACCCTATACTGGTATGCCCGAAGAATCGGTTTTGAAAACCTGAAGGGCTATATTGCCGACGGAAATTCCCAGTGGGAGAGTATGGAAAGGGATTTAGAAAATCTTTCTACCATTACGGCAACAGAATACTTGGATTTAAGCTCAAGAGAATTTGTAATGCTTGACATACGAAAGCCCGAGAGCATTTCCCCGGAAGATCCTTCGGAAAATCGTATTAATATTCCATTGCAGCAGCTGTATAAGGATCACGAAAAACTCCCGAAGAACCAACCGATCTATATTCTCTGTGGATCCGGAGATCGTTCCGCTTCAGCGGCATCCTTTCTTAAAAACAAAGGTTATGACGGAAGAGTTATTTCCGGAGGTCTTTTAACGCTCAAGCCACTTTTGAAAAAGTAGAATAAACTTTTTTAATTGTAGAACCTGAAAAAACTAAATCATTCAGTTTGCCGGGGAAGTTGATATGAATCAGGAAATTGCAATTACCTATGGGATCTTATTAGTGGCGGTTTTTTTATTTGTCACAGAAAAACTACGAACGGACCTTGTAGCTGTATTGGTGATGATCCTTCTTGCTTGGTCAGGGGTCATTACCATTGAAGAATCTTTCTCCGGCTTTTCATCCAACGCCGTGATTGCCATTATGGCGGTTATGATTCTTGGTTATGGAATCGACCGGTCAGGCCTGATGACTTTGCTGGCAAAAAAGATCACGGATACCGTGGGGAGTAATGAGAAAAGGATTATGGTATCGGTCTCCGGTACGGTGGGAGTGCTTTCCGCATTTATGCAAAATATCGGGGCAGCAGCCTTGTTTTTGCCCGCCCTTAGAAAAGTTGGGAAACAAGCGAATATTCCCTCGGGAAGACTTATTATGCCCATGGGTTTTGCGGCGATCTTAGGGCTGACTCAAGAATAACATCGCAGGACCGAGGGCGTCGAGGCGCCCGACCTGCAAGGCGCGAGGAGGGCGAATACATTGACGTATTC
>JAABSF010000120.1 GCA_011390535.1 Deltaproteobacteria bacterium
GTGACTCGTGACTCGTGACTCGTGACTCGTGACTCGTGAATCATCATGTTGCCTCCCTTTCTTTAGGATTCATATTATATCCATACAGATTTTACA
The DNA here is from genome assembly GCA_011390535.1 of Deltaproteobacteria bacterium. Lineage (GTDB taxonomy): Bacteria > Myxococcota_A > Polyangia > HGW-17 > SLPX01 > SLPX01. The sequence continues at coordinate 97 of JAABSF010000120.1, forward strand.
GCGATTATGCAATAAAGATCAAGGTAAAAGTTGGGTGGGGTGAATATTTTTGGGTTTACATTCATTCATTGCAAGAGAGGCAAAGCGAGGAAAATCAGAGGTTGAAAAAATGGGCAGATGGTAATGGTTGCCAATGGGGATTTATCATGGAGTGATCGCAAGAGTGGTCGCAATATTAGGAATCGTCGCAACATTTTGTTGTTTGTCGTTTGTTGTTTTGGGGTTATTTTTGTTTGAATGAATAGTAAGCAAAAGATCTTTTCAATGAAAAAAACGTCCTCAGTTGAGAAGGGGGCAGCGGTTTTCCGGCCGGTTTGGGTTCTTTTCCCTTTGGCATTTCTCTCAATGCTACCTGTTACGGGTGTTGTGCCCATTTTGAAGAAGCTGATCTATGATTTCTATGACGTGGGAGAGATCGCTGTTTCATCATTCATGTCCATAAACATGGTAGGTGCTTTTTTGGGGGCGCCTTTTTTAGGTTTATTGGCGGATAAGAAGAGAAACCATCTGAATCTGCTCATTATTTGTGCATTGATAGATGCCTTTTTGTGGGTTTTGTTGGCGTTTCGACCGCCGTTTGTTCTGCTGATGACCTTGCGTTTTGTGGAGGGGGTTTCTCATACGGGGGTGATGGTTATGATTATGGCGCTTATGGGGCATATTGCAGAAGGTGAAGGGAGGCGGTCCATGATGGCTGCCATGGGTGGCGCCATCATGTTCGGGATCGCGGCTGGGAGCCCGATTGGAGGCGTGCTCGGGAGATACGGGGTTCTGTTGCCCTTACAGGCGGGGAGCGTTGTAATGTTGATTGTGGCAGGGGTGGCGGTGTTTTTAAGACTTGATCAAAGAGTGGCTGGATTCTTTATTGACATGGGAGACATGGGTGACATGGGAGAGATGGGAGAGATGGGAGAGATGGGAGACATGGGAGACATGGGTGGGGTTATGGGTCATGCAAAGAGTCGCGGCTCGGAGATAGCGCCGGAACTGGAAATATCGGGCGCTGGTTTGAATATGCGCTTGCTTTTGGGCAGATTTATTGGGGTTAAGCGGTTGTTTTCGAATTCCGCCCTTCGTTTACCCTATCTGTTTGCTTTTGTTGATCGTTTTACGATCGGGGTTTTCATAATCGCTTTTCTTATGTATGCCACCTATCTGGGTCACGGGCCGAGGGAGACGGGTTTTTTGATAGGTGCCTTCATGATCCCTTTCGCTGTGTTGTGCTATCCTATTGGCAAGCTGGCCGAGAAGTGGGGGTTGTGGCGCTTTGTCTTGGGTGGAAGCTTGCTCTTCGGCGTTGCATACGGAGCTGTGCCTTGGTTCCGGGGAGGTTGGCTCTGGGCGAATATGGTGGTGTGTGGTGTCCTCTCCGCCGTGATGTTTGGGCCGAACCTGATGTTAGTGACAAGAGCGAGTTCTCCAAGCACGCGGGCTACCGCCATGGCGGGTTTTGATGCGGCCGGTTCGTTAGGGTTTTTGGTGGGGCCTATGGTGGGAGGCACGCTTTTACAGCTGCTTAAAGGGGTGGGTTCTCAGGAGTTTGTTTTTCGACTTGTCTTCGCGGTGATCGGAGCAACGGAAGTGTTGTGTGTGTCGTGGGGCTTGTACCGGTTGCGCCGAAAGTAGGCTGGTTGGGTCATGGGAGGACGACTTGAAGTTTGTCGCCTGAAGTTTGAAACTTGGTGGTCTTTCTGAAAGCTCTCGAATAACGAATTACCTTTTTATTTATCTGTGCTGCCCGGGCTCCTGTAGCCGGTCTGGGTAACTTTGAACCACCCGCCAATATGAGCGGGATGAACTCTGCTTCGGCCAGTCGTTTTTTATTGCCCTTTTTTTCGAATACTGCGCGCGCCAGGCCGGCCTCGGCTCGAACACCGTGGACACTGTCGAACAAAAAATTGCCCAGCGAATAAAAGGCAATCATTCCATTGTGTTTCTGAATCCCCCGCAAGACATGAGGATGGTGGCCTATAAAGAGGTCGCATCCGGCTTTTTCAAGCAGGCTTATGAGCCGCCGTTCGCGAGCTATTGTTTCATGCTTATATTCCACTCCCCAATGCAGGACCACGACGGTGAAGTCGACCTTCTCGCTGAGCACCTTGACCTTAGGAGGCAGATCCTTTCTGACCCGTTGCCGTGTCAAATGAGCGTAGTGACCTTTCTGTCCCGGGAATGTGTAATTGTTGAGACGAGTGAGGGCTAGAATGCCTACTTTGACTCCATGCTTTTCAAAAATATATGGTTTCCAGGCTTCTTCCTTGGTTCTCCCGGTTCCGGCCCATGGGAGGCCTTGTTTGCGGAGATAATCGATGGTTTCGTTTATCCCGATGTCAAGCTGGTCGTGGCTGTGGTTGTTTGCGGTTATAACTAGATTGAAACCTGCGTCTTTAATGATCTCGGCGGCCTTGGGTTTCGCTCTGAACAAAAGTGATGAACCCTTTCTTTTGTAGTGCACTTTAGAAGTGATGGGGGTCTCCAAGTTCATAGTGACGATATCATGACCCCTGAATAGGTGACGTACGTGGCGAAAAGGTTGATTATAGCCGAAATGATTAAGTTTTTTGCCTCTCAGTCTACCGAACATGACATCACCACCTGCAATGATGCTTATTTTCACTGAATCATTAGAGGGCTTTGCCTGGGCTGTCTTTGACATCGGCCCTTGGATAATAAAAAACAGAGGAAAAAAAAGCATAATGGACGCTATAACGGCCATCCAAAATATTTCTTTCGTGGATTTAGTTGTCTTCCAAAAGCCGGATGAGGAGCCCCGACCGGATGGGAGACTGCATGATTTACATGTACATGAGCCGGTGATTATTGCGGCTTTGATATTTGTTTCTTTGGAGAGCTCTTTGTGTATTTCTTTTTTCATGTTTTTCTCTGTCGAACGGTTTTAATATTTACTCTGACGGAACAATTGCCCAAAAATTTTTAGGCTATTTGGATGTAAGTGTTTAGCAAGATCTGCAGTGATCAGCAAATCGCCGAAGTGATCAGCAAATCGCCGAAGTGATCAGCAAATCGCCGAAGTGATCAGCAAATCGCCGATTTTGGGATAGCCTGTTTTCTGGGTTTTTCTATAAAACACCCAAGACCGGATTTTTAAGTCAGCCTGCAAACAATAAGGTTCTTCTGCATAGACAATACAGAGCTAAGTTTGGTAGACTTTAGAAGGTGTCTCAAGGGCGGTCCGGCAATTTTTTTGTTTTGAAAGGAAAAGAGATGTCAAGCTTAGGAAAAATTAAGATGGGGGAGAGAAAAAAAGTATTTTTTTTATTTTTCCTTTTCATTCTCTTAACTTTACCCGGGTGCATGGAAACTTGGGAAGACGGTGACAGATACGAATCACGCAGATTCCCTGTGACCGCCTATTGTGAAGCCAATGTTCAGGGTACTGGGTGGGTGGACACAGAGACGGATTATGTTCCGCATGTAATAGCCTGTGAGAACGGCGCAGCGCCTTTTGAGGCATTGAAGGCCCAGGCTGTGACGGCCAGAACTTTTTTGTATTATAAAATGGAAGGGGAAGGATCCATCGGAGACGGGCAACATGATCAGGTTTACACCTGCGGAAACCAACCTCAGCAGATTCACTATGATGCCGCGGCTGCGACGCAGGGGCAGATACTTAGATACTCAGGGGTCACTATCTGTTCTTTTTATGTAGCCGGAGCCATCCCTTCAACAGGGGATTGCATCCCGGCTCCAGGGGATTCGGACCCTCATGACACCGAAAAATGGGTAACATATAATGAAGGGTTGTCCGGAGATGACATAGAACAGTCTCCGCTGGGTTGGGTGGATCCATCTAACGTCTATAATCGAGGGTGTATGTCTCAAAATGGCTCCAGTTGTCTCGATAATGTTGCAGGTTACAATCACCTTCAGATCCTGAATTTCTACTATGGTGAGGATATAGTTGTTGAGACGGCTGTGGGGCCTTGTGTGGATCCGGTTTGGGAAGACGCGTCGGTGCCCATTGACTCAGCGGTGGTTCAGGATGCCGGTATCCAGGAAGATGCGGAGCTTGAGGTAGATGCAGGTGAAATCCCCGCCGATGGTGGCGACATTGAAGATGGTGAAGTACAGCAACCCGAAGATGGTGGTGAAGTAGACTCTGGTGAGGGTGGCGGGTCCAAAGATGGTTTTACCGGTGGATGTGGATGTCGAACTTTTGGTGGATTGGGGCGTGGAACCGTCATGTCGGCGGATGAGCTGGTATCATCGCGAAGATCAGTTTTTGATTTCCTATTGAACTACTGGCCGCTGGTGTTTTTGATTTGTTTTTTTCTTTTCAAAAATGGTGTCAGACAAAGGAAAAAGGTTTCAGAGATTAGCAATTAGGCTTTTTTAGTGTCATCTCAGGGGGCTGAGTTTAGAACCTAGAGTTTAGTAGAGTTTAGTAGAGTTTAGTAGAGTTTGGTATAGTTTAGAGTTTAGAGAAACTATTCTACGGCAAATGAAACAGTACAAGCGTATGGTGTGTAAGGTTCAACGGTTCTTCAAACTTTCTCTTGACTCACTGCGGCAAAACCGTAAGCTCCAAAAGCTGAATGAGCCCTCACTAACTGATTTTGGGAGGGGAGATGTCGGCTTTTGAACAAGGTTTTTGCGAAATGGTGAAGCATAAATGAGTGCGAAGAGAAAGAGGTTATCCGCTGCGGAGAGGAAACCCCAGATTATGCGTTCAGCGATCCGTGCTTTGGCGAGATCCAACTACAGGACGACGAGTATCGCGGAGATAGCCCATGAGGCAGGGATCACCGAGCCTGCGGTTTACAGGTATTTTCCTACAAAAAAAGATCTTTTTATTTCAATCATAAAAGATGTCGGTCGTAGATTGCTGGAGATTTGGAAAGAGATTTTAGAGGATTCAAAGATTCCCTCTGAGGCCTTGGGGAGAATTTCTTTTGATTACTACGAGAGGGCAATTACCAGAACAGGGGATCTGAAGGTTTTGTTTCAAGCCCTCTCAGAGGTGGATGACAAGGAGATACGCGAAGCCTTACGTGACCAGTTTTCAGGCTACGTAGATCTGCTCACCGGCATCTATAAAGAGGCGCAGCAGCAGAACCTCATAAGAGGCGACATTGATCCCAGGGCGGCGGCGTGGGGTTTTTTGAGTTTCGGTTTTACACTCAATTTGGTGGGGTTGCTCGGTATGGAAGGCCAACTGAACAGAGAGCGCTTGGCTACATTACAGAAGTTTTTTTTAAAGTCTCTTCTATCTTCGCAGTTTGTGTCTCAAGGTGGCGAAGACTTGGAGAAATTACTGGGTTTTGCGCAAGGGGAACTGGAAGTGGAAGGGGAAAAGGCAGAGAGTTGAGCGAATAGAGCATGAGACGGGCGTTATTTTGAATCGTCTTTTTCATGTATAACGGTTTGGAATTAGTTTCGCCGGGCATTTTGGGGGCGTTACCCTCGGATTTGACCTGGGCGGGATAGCAAGGAGGATCTTCATGGCAAAGGAGATTGGAAAAGTTGCCGTTTTGGGTTCCGGAGTAATGGGCGGTGGCATAGCAGCTCATCTGGCTAACGCCGGGGTTGAATGCTATCTGCTCGACCTGGATGGGCCGACAGCGGCTGGATTTGGTTTAATTGATAAACTGACTGATGAGGAAAAAGCAAAGGGGATTACTGAAAAGAGCCCTGAGTTCAGGAACCGCCTCGCACAGGGAGGTTTGGATTTGGCTCTAAAAGCCAGACCTGCTGCCTTTTTCCACAAAAGTTTGGCTAAAAAGGTAACTGTGGGTAATTACGAAGATCACAGCGCCTGGATGGGGGAAGTGGACTGGATCATCGAGGTGGTGGCCGAGCGAATGGATATCAAGAAGAAGGTTTATGAAAACGTTGAAAAACACAGAAAAGCCGGGACCATAGTATCATCCAACACCTCGGGTCTTTTATTAAGAGATCTCATTGAAGGGCGGTCTGATGATTTCAAGAAGTGTTTTTTAATCACTCACTTCTTTAACCCCGTCCGTTACATGAGGTTGCTGGAGCTGGTGACGGGTCCCGAGACGGATCCTGAGATTACAAGTCTGATAGCTGACTTTTGCTCCAACAGGCTGGGCAAGGGTATTGTTTACGCAAAAGATACCCCTAACTTTGTCGCCAATAGAATTGGTGTGCATGCCATGATGGCGTTACTGAAGGATGTAGAGAGCAAGAAATTGTCCGTGGAGTTCGTTGACAGTGTTCTGGCCAAGCCGATAGGGAGGCCCATGGGTCCATTCAGGCTCACTGATTTGGTGGGGTTGGACACCATGGTGCACGTTGCCGACAACACTTATGAATATTGCAAGGATGATGAAGATCGCGAGCTTTTCAAAAGCCCGGATTTTGTCAGGACAATGGTCGAAAAGAAGATGCTTGGTAACAAAACCAAGGGCGGTTTCTGGAAGGTGGAAAAGAAAGAGGGCAAGAAAGCGATATTGGCGCTGGACTTGGAGACCTTGGAGTATCGGCCGAAAGAGAAGGTCAGAGCTGAATCCATTGGAGAGGTTCGCAGTATGGAGAGCGTAACCGAGCGGATTCAATACCTATTTGAAGAGGCGGAGGATGAGGCGGGAGAGCTGGTGTGGGATTCGCTTTCGGCCTCTATGGTATACGCTGCGAATCGTGTCCCCGAGATCGCAGATGACATCGTAAACGTAGACAACGCTCTCAAGTGGGGGTTTAACTGGAAACTAGGACCTTTTGAGTTGTGGGATGCCATCGGCGTAGAAGAAGTTATTGATCGGTTGGAAGAGGATGATCGCCCGGTGCCTGAGCTGGCTAAAAAGGTAATGGAAAAAGGTAACGGCTCCTTTTACGGGTTCGCTGATGGTCAAAAGACTTATTTCGACGTTAAGACCGAGAGTCATAAGCCTGTTCCTCGTGATGAAGGCGTGATTGTGCTGGAGGATGTGAAAAAGCAGAATCGCGTAGTCAAAAAGAACCCCTCAGCATCACTTCTGGATATCGGCGATGGTGTGTTTTGTGTCGAGTTCCACACCAAGATGAACTCGATCGACGACGGCATAATAGAGATGCTTCATGAGGGCGTGGACGAAGCCGAGAACAACGGTAAGGCTCTCGTAATTCATAATGAAGGCGAGCATTTCAGCGCAGGTGCCAATATTTTTATGGTCGCCATGCTGGCCCAGCAGAAGGCGTTTGATAAAGTAGAGGAAGTGGTAAGCATGTTCCAGGGTGTGAACATGAGGCTGAAGTATTCTTCTATTCCGGTCGTTGCTGCTCCTTTCAATTATACTTTTGGAGGAGGCTGCGAGGTGTCCATGTCCTCGGACGCCATCTGTGGACATGCTGAGCTCTACATTGGTCTGGTGGAAGTCGGTGTGGGGCTGATCCCC
>JAABSF010000121.1 GCA_011390535.1 Deltaproteobacteria bacterium
AACGGGGTCGGCGTGCTCAAAGAGCTTGAGAAATGCGGGGTAGACGTCGTATGTGACACATGTTTTGTAGTCGCGCCCCTACGAGGGCTTTTCAGCAAAGTAATGACCAACTCGGCAAAAGGCTGCTATTACGCCCGGGGACACAACAAACTGGAAGTCAAGATCGCCACAACTCAAAAATGCGTTGAGGTCGCTTGCAGCCCCTCCGGAAAACAAACACCACAAAAGCAAAGAGACCCCTCTTAAGTGCGACAAAAAACACCTTGGCAAAAAGTTTTATTCTTCTATATTCTCCAAACGTGTGCTTTTCGTGTTGGGCGAAAAGCTTTGGGTTCTCAGATGAGAGAGGTGACCTGAAGTTTTATAGGAAGACATTCGAATCTGTTTCGTATTTCTGTTTTTTTTAGACACAAGGAGGAAGAGAATGAACAAAAAATTTATGGGCTTAAGGAGCGGAACGGCAGTGTTGTCGGCGTTTTTGCTGGCACCGGTTTTTTTCGGCAGCGGCTGTTCCGACAAACCCAGCTGCGAGCTGCTCTATAAGAGACTGGACAAATGTGAAGATGACTTTGCGTTGAAGAAAGACAAATTCATAAAAATGTGTGAAAAGCGCAAAGATAAAGCACGGGTAAAAGAACAGATCAAATGTTCAAAACACTCTGACTGCAAGAAATTCAAGAAATGTCTCGACGAGTCGGGCAAAAAGGCTCGCGCAGCCGACACCGCAGAGCGGATCGAAAAAGCGATAAAAGAAAAAGATTTCAGCAAGGCCATGATGACTTGTAAATTCAATAAGGACATCCTGACCGATGAGCTGAAAAAGAAATGTGATGAAGTGGCAAAAGACGGCTACAAAGAGATTCACGCCAAAGCTGTTAAAATGAGAGATGAAGGCCCGGTCGACACGAAGCGCTTTCGTATTTGCTCGGACCTGAAAGCTGCGGCAAAAGCGCTGGGCGAAGAAAAGGAAAAAGAAGCCAAAAAAATATGCGAAGAACTCAACATCGCGGAACAAGGGCAAAAGGCAATCGAGAAAGCCAAGGAAGCTCTGAAAGAGGGGAAATCTATTCCTTTCAACTGCGATTACAGCCTGAAGAAAATAACTGCTGCAAAAGGGGATTTCGCGGAAAAACTCAAAAAAGAAGTGATCAAGGCGTGCTATGTAGATTTGGGCGCCGCCGTTCTTGAAAAAGAGGTCCCTAAGATGAAACGTTTCTGCCCATACAAGGTCAAACAGATCTTCAAAGCCGTGAAACAGTATGACATCAAAGATCCGAAGCTGGATCCTTTGCTTGAAAAAGCAAAACCTCTCTGCGACAAATAACCTCTCCTGTCCGTGACAAAGAACATTCCAGAAAAAAGCTTCCTGCTTTAAACCTCAAGTCGGAATAATCGAATAATCTACACATCCCCGAAGCCGATACATTCCACGCGACAGCGCTAAGGCTTCAGCTAAGGCTTCAATAGACTTCCTGGTTTTGGCGCCTGCAAAAATATTCGAGGAAACCGTTGAAAGCAGCGTTTCCTTGTGTACAGTCTCTCTATGGACACAAATCGAAATGAAATGAAAAGAGCAGAGCTTTGGAGCCCCGAGAAAAAGAATCGCGTGAGATGTGAGCTGTGCCATCATCGCTGCCTCATTCATGAGGGCCGTCGTGGCGTATGCGGAGTTAGAGAAAATCAAGGCGGAGTATTGTACTCCTTAAACTACGGAAAATTGATCTCCACCAACTCCGATCCCATCGAAAAAAAACCTCTGTTCCATTTTTATCCCGGAACCACGAGCTTATCCATCGCAACAGTTGGCTGCAATTTAAGGTGTTTAAATTGTCAGAACGCGACAATTTCCCAGTGGCCTGTAGATAATCCCCAGAAGGCTCTTCCTGGAGAATATGTACCCCCTGAGGCAATCGTCGAGCTGGCGGTGGCGAGAAAATGCACTACAATTGCATACACTTACACAGAGCCTACGATATTCCTTGAATATGCCCACGATGTCGCTCAACGTGCGAGCCGAGCCGGCATAAAGAACGTTTTTGTAACAAATGGTTATATGACACAAGATGCTCTGGACCTCATGGGAGATAACCTCCACGCCGCAAACATAGACCTAAAGAGTGCGGATGAATCAGTCATGAAGAAGCTCACCGGCGCCCACGCGCAACCTGTTATGGATAATATCAAAGAGATGCATTCCAGAGGAATTTGGGTGGAAGCTACAACCCTAGTAATACCGGGTTACAATGATAATGACACCAGCCTGAGAGATATTGCGAAATTTATTGCGCAAACGAGCGTAGATATCCCATGGCACGTGAGCAGATTTCACGCAGCCTACAAGCTCCCACATTTGAAATCCACTCCCACCACCGCACTTAAACGAGCACACGAAATCGGCAAAGAAGCCGGCCTCCGTTACATCTACACCGGTAATCTTTGGGGTGACGAGAACGAATCCACAACCTGCCCGTCTTGCGGAAAGATAGCCATCAGTAGATATGGCTTTACAATTCGTGATATTCACATCCGTGATGGAAGATGCACGCATTGCAGGGCGCAGATAGCCGGGGTAGGGTTACCCTGAAAAACAAAAATGACCAGCCGTTTTTTTATCCATTTTTCGCATACTTATCCGGAAAAAGTGCATTATGAATCCTGTAAGCAAAGAGATCTGGACAGTAGGAGATGTCCTGAAATGGACAACAGAGCGTTTCAAAGAGGCCGGGCTCAGCTCTCCCCGCCTGGACGCCGAAGTGCTGTTGGCATCTGTCCTAAGCTGCGACAGAGTGACTGTATACACTGATTATCAAAAGCCGCTTGATCTGCAAGAGAGGGCTCGTTACAGAGAGCTGGTGAAAAAAAGGCTGGAAGGCCAACCCACTGCGTACCTCGTAGGGCACCGTGAATTTTGGTCCCTTGATTTCAAGGTAAATCCTCATGTTCTGATTCCGCGGCCCGACACCGAGCTCCTTGTAGAGCTCACACTGGAGCTCATTAAAGACACCGCTCACCCACTCATTGCAGACATAGGCACCGGCTCCGGATGCATTGCAACAGCCATCGCAAAAGAACGCAAGGATGCGACCATTGTGGCGACGGATCTGTCACAGAAGGCATTGTCCACAGCTAAAGAGAATGCCCGGCGGCACGGTGTAAATATTGAGTTTTTCCACGGATTCTTAACGGAACCTTTAATGGAAAGAGCCGGCGAGTTTCACCTTGTAGTGTCAAACCCTCCTTATATACCCGAAAACGAGGACTTGGAATCGAGTGAACGTGGAAAAAAACCTCAAGGTGTCCAGACCGGCACCACAGGTGGTGACCTGATGTGTGACCCTAACGTTATGAAATACGAACCCCGGGAGGCTCTCATGGGCGGAGAAGACGGGCTGGATATTATTAGAGCGCTGATAGCTGATGTACCCAATATACTTCGCCCGGGGGGCTTTTTTATAACAGAGGTGGGCGCGAACCAGGCATCAAGGGTTGCAGAGCTGATGAAAGAAACGAAAGCCTATGAAAACGTAGATATCCGCCGAGACCTCGCAGGGTTGGATAGGGCCGTCTTCGGCAAAAAAACCGGATCAGTTTCAGAGCCATAGCTAAACAGGCTCACATTGACCGCCGATCCATCTCTTCATGCGGCGTTTCTTTCTGCGAGCATGTTTGCCGGCCAAGGCACCCCCACAAATTCTTTAGAAACAAATTTCATCATTTCCATCTCCCTGAATCCCTAAAATCCTTCGTAGCCAATGTGCAACACATTCGGCTTTCATGACATCCGGCAATGTAGTTTCAAGCTCACCTCCAAGCACCATCAAGCCTCCATGCGTCCTTAGGTCTTCGTGATCAAAACACTCAGCTGCCATTTTTCGAGAGGTACGAAAACGTTTCTTTCCCCTCCTGCCGCTCAACTTTAACCCACAAATTGCCTCTAACAAAAGATCGCCGCTCTCGGGGCGTTTCAAATCAGGAGGCAGATCAACAGATTTTCTCACCCCTCCATGTTCCCTGAACACCCTCCTGCCGTTCCACTCTAAATTCTCAAATTCATACCTCAATAGATCACGGGCTCCCGAACGTCTAGACAGATCATTTAGATAAACAAAAGCAGAGCCTTCATTTCCGACTACTTTGGAACCGGGGGCGGCTTCTTGAACAATGGAGCCTATACGGACCTCCATGTGGGTCGGGACCAGCCCTCCCGTGCCCACCAGCACTATTGTCGTGTCTGTTTCATTAACCTCGTTGATCAGGCCCGCGAGCGACCTTGAAAAAGTGATCATAGACTTGTGCCAAAGAGCACGCAACCTTTTGATTTCACTTTTCTTCATATCCTGTCTGAGATGGGAGGCATCCAAAAATTGAGAGAGTCTCCGAGGAGTATCCATCCGCACCAGGGCAAAATCCCAGGATGAATCTTCAATTAACCAAGACACAAAACGCCCCGCCATGAGACCTCTCAACAAAGTTGCCTCAGCCATTGTTACCGGATCCGCCCAACCTTTTGAATAGGATCCGAAATCAGGTTTAGGCGGCCAAGCGATGGATGCCCGCCTCAGTTCAGGACACTTGCTTTTGTCATTTAAGTGCAACCTGGTCATGGATGTTCCGTAAAGCAAAGTTCGGCCTGTGGCCGAGTCGCTCTCTAAAAGCTTTAAAGAGAAATCAAGGCCGTTACAGTAATTGCTGTTCTTTTCTTCTTTAACGTCACATGCACCTAAGATGTGTTTCTCCTTCCACTGACCAATATTTAGAAAGTCTTCAACGTCGTTTTGATGATCTTTGGCGTGAGTCTCCAGCCAAATACGGGCGCCGTCTTCGGGAGTTCCATCTTTTCCTTCACTTCCAATTTCACCAACTCTTGCGATTTCACCAACACTTTCGCTGTCCTCAACAATTCTGATTTGTCCAAGTTCGCTGCTAGATGCAGAGACCTCCCTTCTCACATCTCCACTTTTTACCGCTGTAGACCACAGTCTCAACAAAGGTTTTCTTTCTCCCCAAGCACCTTTAACGCTCAACCCTTTCGCTGCGCCGGTTTCGCAGACGCGAGGAAATTTCAAAACCACCTGCCTTGCCAGCTCCGCCCAGCTATTTTGGCGAGGACCGGCCGCAGGCCATGGCAACAAGTCGGGCATGGAAGGACCCATATTGTGAAAAGAAGGTTCGCAAACTGCAAAATGATCACCCAAACCTGAGTCAAATCGGGGGTTGTTTTTCTGAGTTGAATTGCACAAGACACCCGGGATGTCCCAAGTCATTATATTCATTCCCCTCTCGCGCGCCTCCCTTATTACTGTTTTAGCCAATATGGGCTCATGTTCCCCCCTCACGGATTTCCCCCGTCTCATAAATCTCCCGGCCAAAACACCATGCTCAGCCGGACTTCTACCTGTGATCATTGTTAGAATTGTAGTGAGCGCCAAACCAGGTTCAGGAGGCAAAATGGATGAGATTTCTAAATTATGGCTGTTCTTCACATCCTGGATATCTTGTGTTCGGATTCGGGTTCCTGTCTCTCTCCCTGGGCTTCGGCCCGCCAAAAGAGCGGGTTTCAGAAATTTATTCATATGCTCTTCGGACATCCCCTGGATAAACAGCAATAAGACCCGTTTTCGCTGAGAAGAGCTGTTATCCGATTTGGGTGACTCCTTGAAAAACCCCTCTACTTCTTCATTTTCATTCCCCGCGCATGACCCAAAAAGAAAGCAAAATGTTAAAACCACACTCACAAACCTATTGAATTTCCCGCTATCAACAGCTCTCCTAAAAGATTCGATTTCTTGCAACATGACTACCTCCTAAGGTTTTGTTTCCATTCCGTTGGAGTTAAAGCCATGCACATACTGTGCCCGGACCTAACATGTTGCAATAACTGGTTTTTCTAAAAAGGTCCTATTACTCCTATTTCTTTTCCTTCACCTGACATTTTTAAAAAGCATCTTCAAGAAGAGCATTGGGAGGTCCAAAACAAATCAAGAGAATAGAGTCAAGAACTCAAAGAGATAGGCCAAACAAAAACAAAGAGAGGGTTAATGTCAAAATGATTTAGATGATTCATTCACCGGTGTCGGCTTGTTTTTCAAGGCCGGCATGAACCGAACCTATTTTACAACACCATTTTCGCATCAAAAATAGTGCGTTAAGGACACCCTGTATGAATACCATAAGGTCAACTCTGCGACTCTGCGATTACTCTGCAGAATGGCATTTGAACCATTGACAAATAATATGTGCAAACATAATATGTGTATTGTGACTTAATCAGGAGGGTTCTCATGAAGAACATCACCTTGTCCATGGAAAATGACATCATTGAAGCCGGACGCAAGTATGCCCGGGACCATCACACTACCTTGAATAACTTGATCCGGCAGCTGCTGAGACAAACCGTGCTTAGGCCGTCGACGCAATGGCTGGATGAGAATTTCGAATTAATGGATAGGGCTAAAGGCCGCTCAAGCAAAAAAATCAAGCGCGAGGATTTGTATCGTGTCTAAATCCTTCCTGGATACCAACATCCTGATCTATACGGCAGACCATAGAAACAAGCGCAAACGTGATACCGCCCGGAATCTGGTAAAAGACATTGTTAGCGACGGCAATGGTGTGATCAGCACCCAGGTAATGCAGGAATTCTATGTAGCGGCTACCAAAAAACTGAACATCAGGGCTCTGCAAGCCAAGAAATTGCTGCATGGCTGGGAAAATTTTGAGGTTGTGATGGTATCGCCCGTTATGATCAAAGATGCGATTGATTGCAGCATACTCAACCAGCTTTCTTTTTGGGATGGGCTGATTGTAATAGCAGCGGAAAAAGCACGATGTGATTTGCTTTATTCCGAAGATCTAAATCATGATCAAGTGATTAACGGTGTGAAAATTCAAAATCCCTTTTCTTCCAATTAAACCTTCTGCCGGAAAACGTTTTCATGAGTGATTAGATTGCTAGAGACAGTTAATGTTAAACTATACAGGATCTCATTGAGATTCGGACAAAAATGCTCGCAGAGCCGTCGAGGCGCTCGCCTTCGGATAGATCGCCAACCGAACAGGCCGTCGCCTTCAGGCGGCGGTAGTTGACACAGAAGAAAGAAACCCCCGCATTGATGCGGGGGAGCTTCCGTTTGAGATAAATCAGTTACCGAGTTCGGCTTTTTTCTCGGATCTGAACCGACTGATGAACTCCATGAGATCTTCGAACACCTCGTCGGCTTCCATATCCTGCATCATCTCATGCCCTGATTTCATGAACCAAGACAAATCACGATGTTCTGAAGAGACGTTTTCGTAGATTATATTGGCGGAGACCGGATCCACAACCGTGTCGGCTTTCGACTGCACAATATGAATCGGCACCTTTAACTGTGGGAGCTCTCGCTTTATGCGATCAGAGTAACGATAGAGAGATAAAAAAGCGTCGGTGGGAAACTTTTTATAGTTCTCGCAA
>JAABSF010000122.1 GCA_011390535.1 Deltaproteobacteria bacterium
GATACGGGAGATCTTCAGGATGAGGGAGGTCTTCAGGATACGGGAGGTTTTTGCAGAAAACGCTGCAGATGATATAGGGTCTCCATGGGCTTTTCCACCATCGGCATATGCCCGCAACCCTTTATTATCACCGATCTCACTTGTGGAATCTTCCCCAAGTTTTCCAATATCGTTGGAATCGGGGTCAGCTTATCTCCGTCCCCCCAAATGCCGACCACCGGGATGTTCAGCTCATGCAACCGAGCGCTGTAATCCCTTCGCACCACATCTTTGCATAATGACTCACACACCCGAGCAAAATCTCTAAGGTTAGGATAACCCGGAAGATCCCGCATAGCCGACTCACAAAAAGCTTTCACGTTAGGGTTCTCATCTGCACTCTCGACGAAAACATTTTTCAAAATAAACTCTGCCCCTATGCAGAGCGTTTTAAACAAGATCTCCTCTTTTAAAAAAAACTTCCCCCCCATCTTCATCCACTTCGGAAGTGGAGCCACCCCTGCCGCCCCCACGAGCCCTAAGCTCCTCACCCTCCAAGGTTGACGCAAAGTAGCACCCAAACAGACCATCCCACCGAGCGAGTGCCCAACCAGAGTACACTGATCAATGCCTCGCCTATCCAGAAAATCGATGAGATGATCAGTGAGCAATTCTACTGAATACTCTTGACGAGGTTTCAAGTTCCATCCACACCCCGCCATGTCCAACCCCAAAACCCGATAACCACCAACCAACCCTTCGGCCACATACTCCCAGTGAGTGGCGTTCGCTCCCAGCCCATGAACTAAAACCACTGGATAACCACGCCCCTCATCAAAGAAAACCGTCCTCATCGGATCTCGATCGCGCCACTGTGGAAAAGAAAAGCTCCTGGAACGGCCAATCCCCAAACACATCCCTTTTTCATCAAGAAGCTCCAGCCCCTCCTTAGGTTCCGACCACGCAGGCGCAGGTCTAAACAATGAAGTACGGAGACTCTCGTCACCTGCAGGAACAAATGCTCTCTGTTGATTTGAAAACGTCATGACTAATAACCTCACTTACACACCATAGTCATACTCAATCAAACATAATTTCCAACAAAAAAATTTCGTGTCACTTCAGAAAGTATAACGTCATTATGGAAAATAAGCACTATTTTGCCATAAATTCCGGCCGCAGATCCTCCAAACACCGACATCCGGCGGCTCGGACCCAGCCCTCAAAAAAATGGCTCATTCGATCCTTCGAATTCATTGACGAAAAGCCTAGATTGTGGAAATAATCCGCCCGAAACCAAGTACTCCAATCGCCCGGATGGCGGAATTGGTAGACGCAGGGGACTTAAAATCCCCCGGCCCAAAAGGCTGTGCCGGTTCGATCCCGGCTCCGGGCAAATTTCCAAACCACGATCAAATGGATCTCACCTCCATGGAAAAGCTGAGCCCCGGATAAGGTGGCTCTGATAGGGTGGCTCTGATGGCGGCTCTGACACCCTGATTGAACAGATTACCAACAAATCCCTAAACACACCCCTAAACGCATATAATTACTCTCTTTAGATTTCTCGAAAAGATTTCAAAAAAAGATGGAATATATTTTCATCGCTGCGCGTCCTCAGGATAGCTAAACAGAGATAACGGATAAAAAGTGTACAAAAAACAAAAATAAAGGCGTAAGATGAACCGGATATTAAACCAAGGAGGTCGTGAGATGAGATTTGGAAAATTTTTTGCAGCATTGGCGGCTACGGCAGCCATAGTCTGTTCCACCCAGAGTGTAGCAGACGCCCAACCCGCAACATCATACTACTCGCCACAGCGTTACAATGGGCATGTCGTCTACTTTGATGCCAAGGGGCATCCCTTATACTGCTCAAACGGTTTCAGGTATTATGTTCCAAGCAACACAGCGGCATACAGTCGCCTGACCAACCATTATTCAAGCTATTATCCTTCTTATATGCGGTGGTTCGGCCAAGTCGGCTACACCTATTATAACAACTGCGGAGTGACCTCTGTAACTGGTTATACGCCTTTGTACTACGATGGTTATGTTGTCTATTATGACGATACCGGGCTCCCGTATTATTATTATAACGGAAGGGTCACCTACATACCGAGTACATATACAGGGTATGGTCGGTACAGAAGCTACTACCGGAAACACCGCACTTACTACAGACGGTGGAGAAAACGTTACGGAAAACGCTACCGTGGATACAGGAGCTCTCGGTACCGGATTGGGCGAAACAGTCAAAAAGGAAGTTTTCGCCCAGGAAGAAGAGGCCGCAATCAACACTCCACCACCAGCGCTCACAGGAGGGCGAATCGTGCTCACCGAAAAGCGAATCGTGCTCACCGAAGGGCCGACAAAGCCCACAAGAGAGCGAAACGGGCTCACCGGAAAACCGAAAGAAAAATCAACCGGGTCCACCGGAAAACCCAAAGAAGGATCGACCGCGCTCACAGAAAAGTGGATCGTGCCCACCGAAAAGCAGATCGGGCTCATCGAAGAAACAGAACCAGACCCGGCGCTGCCCGAGCCAAAGATCGACGTGACAGACGACGTGATCGAAAAAAAGATCGTTCTGAAAAAAAGCGTGAGCGTCGCGCCCCCAGGCGAGAGCGAAGATCAAGATAGTAAACGAGAGACAAGACATCCTTTCAAACAAATCACCCTTCAAACCCTGGATTCTTGCTAACTCGATTCCTCTTCTCTTTTTCCTTCAGCTTGTTTTAAAACTTCAAATCTTTTCTACACCGCTTTACTTCCACTCTTGAGTGTTTGATAAATCCCCCCAATAAGTTGGATATCGCCAAAAAGTGGAGCTTGACCGAAAACATTGTAAATGTAATAAATAAGGGAGGAAAGCTGTCTGTAATGCAAACCAATCATGAGAAACTGAATGATTTTTTTTAGATCACTTTTCAAATCAGGAGAATGAGTTATGAATTTAGCCAAAAAAATATATCTTAGTTTTTTTGTCTTGGTTTTTCTCCCTGTCTTTGCCACCTGCGATTCAACCTCCGGAAAGACCATAAGCTGCGACAATCCCGACTACTGTGGTCCTCACGGGACGTGTGACGACTCCACCGGCTATGTTGTCTGCATCTGTGATGAAGGTTACGCAGGCAAGGAATGCGATCAGTGCGATCAGGGTTACCGTGACAACGGCGCAGGAGAGTGCGTTGAAGACATAAGCTGCGAAGAATATTGTGCCGCAAGAGGGAGATATTGTGAATCGGATCAGGGGGCGGACATGAGCTGCGGCGATTGCCTCCCCGGGTGGTTCGAAGAAGACGGCCGATGCATAGAGTCATGTGAAGCAGCGCATATCCCGGGGGAGCTCGTTCCCCTGGACATCTATATTCTACTGGATCGCTCAGCTTCCATGCGGGATAATTCCAAATGGAGCAATACGGTGAACGCCATTAAAACGTTTGTCAACTCTTCGGAGACAACAGGTATAGGTGTGGGGCTGCAGTTTTTCCCGGTGGAGCCGCCACCGGGGACTGAAATTCCCAGCGCATGTAACAATGACGCTGACTGCGGCCTATATGGGCCATGTGTACCTGGTTTCAATCAGTGCGGAGGTTCAATGGCCACCGACACATCATGCGATCCTGCCGACTATGTTGAACCGGCGGTGCCCATCGATCAGCTGCCCGGTGTAGCGAGCGCCATTACGGGCGCCATAGACGGCTCAGGTGCAGACGGCTCCGCAACACCAATCCAGCCGGCGATGGAGGGCATCTATGAGTACATATCTGCCTACGCCGAGGAAAACCCGATGCATTTGGTCTATCTCTTGCTTGCCGCAGACGGGATGCCCACCGGTTGCACTTATAACTCAACCGATGAGGCCGCCGGCATCGCGGGTGATCTCGCAAACGGCGAGCCCCCGGTGCCCACATATGTATTCGGAGTGGAAAACTCTGAAAACGATCTGGATAATCTCAATCAAATAGCCAGTTCAGGTGGAACCGGTTCCGCAATCTTGGTGGATTCGAGTGGAAGTGTAACTCAAACATTTATTGAGACCCTTAACGAGATCCGTTCCATGGCCCAATGCAAATATCAGATCCCGGAACCCGAACACGGCACCGTGGATCCGAACCTAATCAATGTTTCAGTAGTGGATCCCGATGATCCTGAAAACCCTGAAACATCGGAGACGATCTATCACACCATCACTGAAGAAGGCTGCAACCCGGTCACAGGGGGATGGTACTATGATGACCCGGACGATCCGACAATGATTATCCTCTGTCCCGCTACATGCGACTATATAAACGAACAAAATCGAGATGTGGTAATCTTGGTCGGCTGCACCACAATCGTCGACTAGGAAAGAAATGTATTGAGTTACGAATAGAAGAACCAATGAATCAACGTCCGGAAATTAAATACCCTTGTGACTGGAGCTACAAACTCATCGGCACTGATCTAAAGGATCTCCGAGCCGCCGTAGGAGAGATCCTCCCGGCTGGTGACTATAAATTGACTCATTCAAGGACCAGCGAAGAGGGAAAGTATTTCAGCATGGACCTGAGGATCACAGTCTACGACCATGCGACACGTGAAGGCCTCTACAGAGCGCTGAGCACACATGAAAGTATCCGCCTTGTTCTTTGATTTCTTTGAACTCTTGGGTTAAAACTTATATTTACTGCTGTGATCAATAATAGGGCGGTACTCAAATCCAGCCAAATTATACCATGCAACTCCAACTTTTTTTTATCCATAAAACTGAACAATGAAGGGTTTTTCATCATGCGCCGAATCCTCGTCGGCTTAGCCGGCCGTTATAAAAACTTACAAAGAATCATTCTGAAGTTGCGGGGGATGACACCGGCAACCCGTTCCAATAGACGAGTCGCGACAGGAGAGGTTTGGGATGATTTTTGCGATACACTGAAAGGCGCTGGGGCAAATATCCTCAAACATAAAGATTTAGACCATCGCACACAGGCGGAAGGGTATCGCTACCTCTCGCGACTTATTCGAGCCGGGCTGGAAGCTTTTGTAGAGTACGCTGATCCAGCCGCGCCCGTGCTGCGACGGATGGTCCACGAGACCGTCAAGATGGGGGCCGACAATCCGGATAATTACTACGAAAACGCAATAATAAGCGGCAAATATGAATACCGGATAACCGGCAATCGGGGCACGGTGCACTTTCTTACCTTCTCCACTCATGAGGGTGGATATGGACAAAGCGGGGGCCTTCCCCCTTCGGGTTTACTTGATTCAAGAGATCTCATAGTCCAACAAGATGGAAGTCTGGAGATTACCTTAAGCAAAAAACCTCAACAAGGTAACTGGCTTCCCATGGAACACGGCACAGGCATGGTCATGGTGCGCCAAACATTTTTAGACAAAGAGAAAGAAAAACCCGCCGACATGAAAATTGAGCGGATCAACAGCGTCTTTAATGAGGGTGCCGTTTCCTCTGGATTCAGCGATGATAAAAAAAGCAAAAACCCTCCGTCTACGGCCTTCAGCCGGCAACCACTCAGCCCGGAGCCACTCGCCCCGGAACAACTCAGCCCGCAAAGAATAGACGAAGGCCTGATGCACGCAGCAGACCTGGTGGCCGGAGCAACTTTTCTGTTTTCCCGTTGGACACAGAAATTCCAAGCTCATGCCAACGAATTGCCCCGGTTTGACCCAGAGGTTTCCACGGCAGCTGGTGGTGATCCGGAGATAGCCTATTACCACAGCTTCTGGAGGTTGAAACAGGATGAAGCGCTTGTCATCGAAGCGACCCCACCACCTTGTGAACATTGGAATTTTCAACTAAATAATTTCTGGATGGAATCTCTTGATTATCGCTATTTTCGGATTCATCTGAATAAAGAAACCGCCGTCTACAGAGAAGACGGCTCTGTTGTGGTGGTTGTAGCGCACAAAGACCCGGGTGTTCCCAACTGGCTGACCACCACAGGGCTTCCAATGGGGACGATGTGCTGGCGCTGGATTCGTGCAGCAGAGCATCCTGTCCCTCAAACCCGGGTAGTTCGGTTTTCGGACTTCAAACAGCAGCAGATGTAGATAATAAAAAAACCCAACGTCACCTCAGAACATGAAAAACAATAACCGATTATCATCAAACCGTATTACATCCACAGATTATGCGAATCCATACCGGCCGTTTTTGCTTCAAAGTTTGAATTTTCTCGGAGATAAAGCAGCGCGTTTCAACCTGTGCGTATCTCTGGATCGAGAGAGCCTGCTTAAGGCGGCGATGCGCGCAGAGCGATATGATGATTTTGGAGATGAAGCCTTCCTCTTACCTTTCGACGTTCTTCTCCATTCCGTTGAGCAGGAAGCGAAGTTAAATTTTATGGGGCGCTTCATAACCCGGCAGAGAATCTTGAATCTTTTGCGTAATCGTCTGCGGGTAAGCCGACTCCTGAAAAGGCACCCTGAAATAAAACAAATCCCAATAGATGACGTGATCCTCATCACAGGCCTGCAGAGAACAGGAACGACCATTTTACACAGGCTCCTGGCTGAAGATCCCGAAAACCGTGCGCTCCTTGCATACGAAGGGCTGAATCCGGCGCCTTTTGTTGATGACGAGAGTGTGAGTTTCCGCAAAAAACAAAGAATGGCGAAACAATCCGAGAGAGCGCTCTCATATATGGCGCCTGATTTCTTTGCCATCCACCCAGTGGAATGGGACGCACCTGAAGAAGATGTGCTGTTGCTGGATTACGCTTTCATCAGCACTGTTGCAGAATCGACAATGCACGTACCAACCTATGCAGAGTGGGTGGAGACTCATGATAATCGACCGGCCTACGAATATATGCGCACCCTGCTGCAAGTGCTCTCCTGGAAGTCCCCCAAACGCAGGTGGATTTTGAAATCACCTCATCATCTGGAGTTTCTGACGGATTTTTTGCAGGTATTTCCCAATACAACCGTGGTTCGAACCCACCGGGATCCCTGTGAGACCCTGCCCTCTTTTTGCTCCATGATGTGTCACGGCAGGGGGATTTTTACAGATCATGTAAACCCCAAGGTGGTGGGAGACCACTGGTTAAGAAAGACCGCAAGGATGGTGACAAGGGGAGAAACTGGGATAACCGATGTTCGCCCCCAAAGGCTTTTGGATATTGAGTATAAGGCGATGCTGCCCGATCCGATAGAGCAGGTAAAACTTATTTACAATACAGCAGGCATCAGCCTAGAAAAAAAAGCGCTGCGACTGATGGAGGAGAGCTTGAAGATAAACAAACAACATCGATTCGGTCTGCACCGCTACAATATGGAGTCCTTTGGTTTGACCAAAGAGCGAATATACGCAGCCTATGGCAAATACGCAGATAGATATACTAACATGGAGAGGAAATGAGAGAGAAGAAATGAGAGAGAAGAAATGAGAGAGAAGAAATGAGAGAGAAGAATGT
>JAABSF010000123.1 GCA_011390535.1 Deltaproteobacteria bacterium
AGTCAGCCCTAAGCGCCCCTTTGGCAAGAGCCCGTGCCCATGAGGTGGTATCAAAAATATGCGCCTCCCTGGGCATGGACGCGCAACAGGCGCGACACTCTCGCGAAGCCGCCTCGGCGCTGAGTGAAATTGGAGGACGAAGAGCTCAGAAGTCTTGTTTGTTGGATATCGGGAGAATGGGTCCCGGTGCTTCGGAGGTCTATCGCCGAGGGGCGTATCGCCTGGGAGGAGAAGCCCACTGGTGCGAGGAGATATGAGCTTATGCTATGCTTTAAGGTCGCTTTTACAAAAAGCTGGGTTAGGGGGCGTCAGAAGAGTTTTGGGGCGAACGCTTTTACAAACTCGGTTGCCGCAGCTTTCATCTCCTCGCGGGTGAAAAGGCTCTTTAATTCATCCAGGTCTTTAGCGCTTTTGAACCCTTTGAAACCTCGGGCGGAGACATTCACGTGGAGCATGTTCTCGCCGTTGTGGTGATAGACACTGAAACCGTGCATCGAACTCCTGCTCCTGCCGTCTTCCGAGACGACAAAGCTCAAGCGGTAAATAGTTACAACTTTTTTCCCGGCGATTGTGTCATCTTTGATTTCAAAGACAGCGTGAGGGTTTTCCTTGTGCGCTTTGGATAGCATCATTTTTTCAAAAAGAGCCTTCTCGCCTTCAAATGTCGATGCCGAAAGCTCGGGGCAGTGCCCGCAGCCATGTATGCGCAGCTGCACAAAAGCGGTCATATCATTTTTGTTTCCCTCTGTTCCCTTGAAATACGTTGATGCCATGGGTATTCCCATCACTTTGGTAATTTGGTCCCCCGGTTGTTTTTGAAACCCGTCCACTTCGGTTTCCATCAGCTTTTCAAGAGATTCTTTTGTAAGCTTGGTTTTTTCTTGGCTGGACTTTCCTTTTACTTTCTCATTTGTCTTCTCATTTGTTTGCTTGCCCGATTTCTTGTCCTCTTCAGCCTTTTTTTCAGCCGACTCTTCAGTACTTTTCTCTTCCTTTTTGTTACACCCGGAAACGAAAACCACACCCAAGGAAAGCATACAAATTTTTATGATGCACAGTTGTCGTCGGAACATGATCACCTCCTCTTTTTCTTGAGTTTTTTCAGCTCTTGAGGCGGGATTATCCCATCAGGATTCCATTTCATCAAGCTTCCGTTTCATCATGTTTATTGTGTCGCCCAATAGGCTTGCGTACGCCCCGGTGTAATGACAAAGTGGACTTATTGTTGTTCTCATCTGTAAACAAGAAGGCGAAATAGTTTTGAAGATAAAAAAAGATTTTTTTGAGGCGTTTCTTTTGTTGGGTTTTTGGTGTTTCTCTTTTGGCCTGTTCATTCCGTTCATTCCGTTCATTCCGTTCATGACCGGGTGCTCTGGAGATTCCAGTATTCACCAGGGCGATGCTGGTGCAAATGTCTATGATGACGCCACAATAAATGATGGTGCTCTCGATGATGGCCGGGTGGATGGTGGCGGCGGTGAAACCGACTGCACCGAACATGATTTCGAGGATGTTTGGGTTCCCATGAGGGACGGAAAAGAGTTGTCCGCCTTTATAAGGCGCCCGGCAAATCCTTTATGTAAGGTGCCCACTATTCTTATTCAGACTCCATACAACAAAGAGAGCGCACGTACTCTCTGGTTCGACGATGATCCTTCCCTGAACCCGCTTTTTTCTTCTACCCATTTTGCTTTTATGGTGATGGATTGGCGAGGTTTTTACAGTTCGTCGAATGCCGGGACCGCTCAACCTGATTACGGCTTGGACGGCTATGATACGGTGGAGTGGATTGCCGAGCAACCATGGTCGGACGGCCAGGTGGCAACCTGGGGGGTGTCGGCCCTCTGTAGAGTTCAGTACTGGACCGCAGTTGAGCAGCCGCCCCATCTGGTCACCGGGGTGCCGATATTTTGCTCGATAAACAATACCTATGAAGAATATTACCCGGGGGGAGTGGTCCGCCGGGAATACGTGGATATTTTGGCGATGCTGTTCGGACAAAGCGTGGTTGAAAATCATCCTTATAAAGATTTTGCTTGGACATACATGGAAAACCTCTATGCCCCGGCGGACGTGAACGTGCCTATGCTGGTTGTCGCCGGCTGGTTTGATTTGACTCCGAGCTGTTCCATTGAAACATATCGCCGGCTCCGAGAAACCACGGACCCGTCCACAGCAGATCTTCACCGGCTTATGATCGGTTCTTGGCATCATTTCGCCGCCGGTGGAGAGACAGCCGGCGGCAGGTCTCTCACCGATCAGGAGCTGAAGTATTATGATTCTGCGAGAACGATTCAGAGAGACAGCCTGGCATGGTTTCAGTATCATCTCTTGGGCCAAGGGAGCGGCGTCGCAGACTGGGAGCCGGTACGCTATGTCATGGCGGGGATGAATAACGAAGGGGAAGGCGGAGGTGGTGGTGGGGGAGAAGGCGATGAAGAGTTGTGGCTGGGCGCTGAGACTTGGCCTCCGGAAGGAGCCGAAGAACACACCCTGTATCTTGATGAAAGCGGTCTGCTGGTTGAAGAGGTGCCTGAACCTGCTTCCTTGACCTTTACATACGACCCCGAAGACCCCTCTCCTACAATCGGAGGCGCTACCCTGAGCTTTGATTTGCTTCACGGACCTCACAATCAGGATGTAGTTATCGTACGAGACGACGCCCTCGTTTTCACCAGCGAGGTTCTCTCACAACCACTGGCTTTAAAGGGAAGGATTCGTTTGGAGCTTGATGTCTCCACCACAGGCGCCGACACGGATTTCGCCGTCCGTTTGACGGACGTGGACCCTTCCGGAAACCACCTTTTGATAGGTGAAGGCATCCGCCGCACCAAACTGCGTGACTCCTTTTCAGCGGTCTCTCCTGTTATTCCGGGAGAAAGGTATTCTCTCACTGTGCACGTGATAAACGATCTTGGATATTACTTCCGTGAGGGCCACAGGATTGGAGTAATCATAACATCATCCAACTATCCCCGCTTTGATAGGAACCCCAACACAGGCGTGGACTTTTATCACCAGGCGCCGATTCCGGTTACGGTAGATAACACAATTTATCTGGATGAATCTTCCCGCCTTATCTTCACGGCGGAATAGATGGTAACGGGACAGGGAGTTTGTCCCGGATTTCCGACCCATCGGCTGTATGAAGTTTACTACAAAAGAAGTGTTCTGTTTAATGCATTTTACATTTTAATGCATTTTAGATTGTTCTTGTTTTGCCTGCTCTATTCCGGACCGGCGCTGTTTTGACCCTTATATTAGATTTGATCTTTTTAAGAGATGAATAATTTTGTCTACGCTTTCCGAGGGGGCGTGTTCATCGGTGGAGATGCGAAGATCAGGTGTTTTGGGTGTCTCGTAAGGAGCGCTGATGGTGCTGAAGTTGGAAATTTCACCGCTCTTGGCTTTGGCATAAAGATTCGGCCTTCTCTTTTCGCAGGTTTCTTGTTCTGCGGCCACGTGGATCTCAAAGAATTTTTCAGCGCCGATAAGCTCTTGGGCGTTTTTGCGATCTTTCTCATAAGGAGAGAGAAACGCGCAAATGGTTACCAGGCCACTGTCGTTCAGCAATTTTGCGACCTGAGCGGCTCTGCGAATGTTTTCGGATCTGTCATCAGCGGTGAAGTCCAAATCGCGGGAGAGCCCCAAACGGGTGTTTTCACCATCCAGCACGGAAACGTTCACGCCGTTGTTAAAAAGCGCTCTCTCCAGCTCATATGCTATGGTTGTTTTTCCGGCTCCCGGGGCACCTGTGAGCCACACTGTAAAAGAAGAGTGGCCGAGCGCGTCACGTCTCTCTTCGGGTTTGATCATGCTCTCTTTGCTTTCGAGATTGGATCTCTCTCCGGCCACGTCCCATTTAGAGCCTGTGTAGAGCTGATCTTCGGGGATACGATCCAGTATCATCCCCGCTCCGACGGTGTTGTCTGAAACCCTATCAATAATAATGAAGGCGCCTGTAGAGCGATTCTTTGAATAGGGATCAAAACACAGAGGTCTGTTTGAGGTGATCACCACTCGCCCGATTTCATTCAAAGCCAGAGTATCGGCCTCCAGCCTGTGCATGGTATCCACGTCGATTTTGTAGCGCAATTCGGTTATCGCCGCAGGAGCAGTCCTTGTGGTGTGTTTGACGATGTACCCCTTGCTCTTTTTCATGGGCGTCTCCGACATCCACACAACCATGGCCTCGAATTTATTTGTTACCCGGGGTCTGTTGTTTTCATGAACCAACATGTCGCCCCGGCTTATGTCTATTTCATCTTCAAGGGTTACTGTTATTCCAAGCGGAGGGAAAGCCTCTTTCAGCGCTCCGTTTACCCCGGTGATCTCCGCTACGCGGCTCTTGTTACCTGAAGGCAAAACCATCACTTTGTCGCCCGGGCGCATCACACCCGAGCTAAGGGTGCCCGCATATCCCCGAAAGTCGGGGTTGTCGCGAGACACGTACTGAACAGGGAACCGCATGTCTATCAGGTTGCGATCTCCGGCGATGTGAACCTCTTCGAGGTGTCCCAACAGAGTCGGTCCCTGATACCATGGGGTCTTCTTGCTTCTCGTGGTTACGTTGTCGCCTTTCAGGGCGCTCACCGGAACAAAAGTGACGTCTCTCACCTCCAGCTTTGCGGCGAAGCCTGCAAAGTCATCGCATATTTCCCGAAAAACCTCTTCAGAATAGTCCACAAGATCCATCTTGTTTACAGCAACCACCATGTGTGGGATGCCCAAAAGTGAAGAGATAAATGAATGCCTTCTGGATTGTGTCAAGACCCCTTGAGACGCATCCACCAGGATGACCGACAAGCTGGCGGTAGATGCGCCGGTGGCCATGTTTCGAGTATATTGCTCGTGACCGGGAGTGTCGGCGATGATGAATTTTCTCTTTGGCGTGGAAAAATAACGGTAGGCCACATCTATTGTTATGCCTTGCTCTCTTTCAGCTTTAAGGCCGTCGGTGACCAGGGCGAAATCCAGCTCATATAGGGAGGAACCTTTTTTTCCTGAGGCCAGCTTCACCGCTTCAAGCTGATCTTCGTAAATCCCCTTTGATTCATGAAGAAGGCGACCTATAAGAGTCGACTTGCCGTCATCTACGCTGCCTGCCGTTACAAAACGAAGGAGCTCTTTTTTTTCGTTGGTTTTGAGCAGTTCCAAGACTTTCATGTTTATTATTTCTCCAACTCTCTTTGCGCCTGTTTCAGCTTCAGTAATTCCGTGAGAGGAATGCAGCGTGGTGTGTACAGCTTGCCGTATACGGCCTGCGGGTTTTAGAAATACCCTTCTTTCTTTTTTTCTTCCATCGAGCCATCTCTATCCTGGTCCACCGCCCGGTGCTCTCGCTCCGATTTTCGTGCGATCATCACCTCTTCGATGATCTCGGGGAGAGTCTTTGCTTTTGAGGGAATCGCGCCCGTACAAAGGCGGCAACCAAGGGTTCGGAACCTGCACATAATCGTTTCAACCTTTTCTCCTTCCCGTGGCTTTATAAAACCGCCGGTGGGCAGCAGCATTCCGTCTCTGTGCAACACCTCGCGTTCACTTGCATAATAGAGCGGCACGATGGGGATCTCTTCGGTGTAGATGTAGTTCCAGATATCCAGCTCGGTCCAGTTGGAGAGTGGAAAGACACGGAACGACTCTCCCGGTTTGTGCCGGGTGTTGTAAATATCCCAAAGCTCGGGGCGTTGCCCTTTAGGGTCCCACTCCATGAACTTGTTGCGAAATGAAAAAATGCGCTCTTTCGCGCGGGATCGCTCTTCATCCCGCCTGGCGCCTCCTATGGCTGCATCGTAGTTTCCCTCTGAGAGAGCTTTTATCAACCCCTGTGTCTTCAGGAGATCAGAGCAGAGAGGACATGTCCAGTTTTCCACAGGACCGATCTCTTCAAGGGCCTCTTTGTTTCTGTAAACTATCAGGTCGGCCCCGATCTCTTTTGTGTATTCATCTCTGAAACGGTACATTTCATCAAATTTGAAAGTTGTATCCACGTGCAGCAAAGGCATGGGTATTTTGCCGGGATAAAAAGCTTTCTGTGCAAGCTTTAAGAGTACGGAAGAATCCTTGCCCACAGAATAGAGGATCACGGGGTTTTCGAATTCAGCCGCCACCTCACGGAAAATGTGAATGGCCTCGGCTTCTAGTTGATCTAAATGTTTTATGCTGTGTTTGGTCACTGGTGCAAAAAACCTCGTTCTTTTAAAAGTCTGATTATAGATGATACACTTTTTGCCACTTTGTTTTCATGAGTGTCAATCCGCAACATAGGGTTTTCAGGGGTTTCATAAGGAGCATCCAGCCCGGTGAAATTTTGAATCTCTCCGGCCCGGGCCCTTTGATAAAGGCCCTTTGGGTCTCGTTTCTCACATGTCTCCAGCGGTGCGTGGACATGAACCTCCAAAAATCTCTCCTCGCCTACTGTCTCTTTTGCGCGAAGCCGATCCTTGCGGTAAGGCGAGATGAACGCCGTTAAGGTGATGACCCCACACTCGGCAAACAAAGCCGCCACTTCACCGATACGTCGGATGTTTTCTTCTCTGTCGGCTTTTTCAAACCCAAGATCCCGGCTCAGTCCGTGCCTGACATTGTCGCCGTCGAGCAAAAAGGCCAGCGCCCCTCTTTCTATCAGCTCACGTTCCAGCGCGCACGCCAAGGTGGATTTGCCCGAGCCGCTCAGCCCGGTGAACCAGACAACGCAACCTCTTTGCCCCAAGAGCTTTTCCCTCTGCTCTCTCGTCGCAGCGCTCTTTAACGGGAAAATGTTGGAGCTTTTTACGGTTATCTCCGAAGACATGGATACGCCCTTTCAATAAAGCTTTCATTAAGCCTTCCATGAGCTTTTCATAAACTTTCCATAAGCTCTCTGCCAAAAGCCTTATGTCGCTTCTTAGCAACCCGATGCTGATTTTTCAATGCTGATTTTTTTAATATGGAACTTGTTCAGGGTGCATATTCCTTTGGGTGACAACGCAAAAGATGCGAAGTGATGAAAAGGAGGAATTGGGAAAAGAGGCAGATGGAAATTTCGTACCACAGCAGGGGCGTCATCTATTAAAAAAATAGGTGTGTTGCGAGGTATCCTCAGACCTCCCCCATACGGGGAATTTACAGGTTAGTCACTCATCTTCCGGGATAACGTGTTTGCCGGTGGAATCCAGGATCCCCATCTCTACCAGGTCGAACAGCCACAAAGAGTGAACCCTGTGATCTTCGACTTGGATGGCTAAAAGATTCCCGTTAAAAATACGGCGGGCTCCAGAGCGCCAGAAGAGCGGGTTGGTAGTGATCCTTCTGAGAGTCATGGTGCTTACATCCATGATGGAGAGGTGGCAGAAACACCCTCCATAGTGACCTTTGGTATAACGGTAATCTTGGAAAACAACATTATTTCCGGTGATCCT
>JAABSF010000124.1 GCA_011390535.1 Deltaproteobacteria bacterium
TCGCTTTCATCTTCAGTTGCGTCACGGAGTATCTCCAGTCCTTTTGCAAGCTCCTCCCAAGACTCGGTTCTCTCATAATAGGGTACAAGAATCGAAGCGGTGCGAACTCTAAACTGCGAGCCTTCTTCAAGATTGGATTCCAGCGCGGTGACGGTCTGTCGATGGAGTGGATCTATTGTTAA
Organism: Deltaproteobacteria bacterium; assembly: GCA_011390535.1. GTDB lineage: Bacteria > Myxococcota_A > Polyangia > HGW-17 > SLPX01 > SLPX01. The sequence continues at coordinate 183 of JAABSF010000124.1, forward strand.
AGCCTCTGCGTAATGATCCAGCGCTTCTTCTTTCTTGGAGAGCTTGTTCTCCAGAAGGTTACCCAGCCTATACAACAAGTCGACTCTTTCGTTGGATTTTTCGGCCAACTTTAATTGGCTCTCCAGGGTTTCTACCAGCCCGCTCCAATCTTCTCGCGCTTCATTGATTCTCTCCAACGAGCGCAGCGCTCGCATACTCTCAGGTTGTAGTTCTACAATAGCTCGGTAGACCGAGGCGGCTCCTTCCAGATTCTCGAGCTTATCTTCTTCTATCGAACCCGCTTTGAAAAGGATGCTCAATTTATTTTCCGTATCATCTTCCAGTTGAGCCCTCTTTTGATAGATCTTTAAAAGATTTTCCCAATCTTTCGTGACGCTGAAGATCTGCTCCAGCGCGTCAAGGGATTCTGCATCGTCCGGGTGTTTCTCGAGGATGTTCTCGTAAAAGCCTTTGGCATCTTCAGGTTTGTTCAGATCATGGAAAGTAATGTTTGCCATTCGTCTGTTGAGGCGAACTCGCTCATCTTCGTTTTCTGCTTTTTCTACTCTCTTTCTATAGATCTCCACCAGCTCTTTTCCAGCGTGGGCTTCACCGGCCAGCCTCTCCAGTTCTTCTTCTAAACCTTCAGCATATGGAGCGATCTCATACGCTTTTGCACACCAGTGAAATGAGTCGACCTTGGAACCCAGCTTTTGCTCGCATAGCTCCCAGATATTCCTCAGAAGACTTAATTTCTCGTCAACCTCTTCCGCGTGACGTAGGAGAATCTCATAGGTTGTGAGTAACCGGGGCCATTTGTTTCCCTGGATGTATATCGGGACCAATTCTTTCGCGGCTTCAAGGTTCTCGGGTTCCACCCCCAACACCCTTTCATACGCTTTTACTGCACGATCAGGTTTTTGCATCTGCTGTTTCCAGACATCGGCTATCTTGAAAAACAGCTTGATTTTCATCTCTTTGTCTTTTGTCTTGTCTGCCGCTCGATGCAGCGTATCCACAAACTCTTGCCAGTTTTGGCTCTCTGCAAAAAGCTCTTCCAATGATTGCCAGTCGCCGGCTTCAGCATACAAATCACGCAGCACTCTGATTGCTTTGTTGTGCCCCGGTTTAAGTTTCAAAACCTCTTGCCATACCTCGATGGCTCTTTTCGTACCGCCGATCCGGTCACTCCACAAAACCCCGAGGCTCTCCATGGTGGTTAGGCGTTTCTGCGGGTCATCCAAGGTCTGGAGCCTAAGCTCAGTCACTTCTGCAAGCGCCATCCACCTTCTTTCGCGTCCGTACAAATGCATGAGCGCTGTGACGGCTTCTTCATCGTGAGGCAGTATCTCAAGCACACCGTTCCACATGGCGATGGCTGTTTTGGGATCTCCTAAGCGCTTCTGCGCAAGCTCAGCCATAGACCGCAACATTTCAGGTTTTTCCGAGTCCGGTATTGTTTCAAGCTCTCTTTTGTACAGATCAAGCAGCCCCCGCCAATTTCTTCGTCTCTCATAAATTTTTCTCAGCCGGTTCAGTGCATCTCTATCGGTGGGATCCAGCTTCAGTATCTCTTCGAGCGGTTCAATGGCTTTTGTGTGATTGCCCACCCTTTCACTCCAGAGCTCTGCGATGCGCCGGAGTATGGATTTCTTCTTCTCTTTGTCGTCGGTGATCTCTTTTTGCTGATGAAGAACCTTGATAAGATCGTTGACGCGGCCTGAAGATTCGTATTTTTCCGCCAGAGCCTCCATGACCTCCTGGTTATCAGGTTGAAGCTCAAGGATGGAGTTGTATGTGTTTAACACCATTACATCCACCCTGAGTTTTTCGTAAATCTCTACGATGTCCAACAGGAGTATGATTTTTTCTTCGATTTGATCATCGCTGAGCTTTTCTACATCTTCTTTGATGATCTCCAGCAGGGCGTTCCATTTCTCGGTTTTTTTGTACAACCGCTTCAGCGCGGTTTTTGCTTCTTCATAATCAGGTTTGGTTCTCGCTACTGCCTTCCAGAGATCAACGGCGCGCTCCGGATCTTCAAGTTTGTCTTCGGCCAGGCGAGCCATTTCTTCGCCCAACTCCACTTTTAGGTCTTTATCATCCGTTTTATGTTGAGCGTTTCTGAGCATACTCAACATGGACTTGTAGTCGCCGATGCCTTTGTAGTATTCGCGGAAAAAGTTGAGCGCCATGGGTTGCGCAGGATCATTTTTTATCACTCGCTTAAAGTACGGTTGCGCTTCTTCAAGATTGTCGAGCTTTTTCCATGCCAGCATACCAATCTGAATGTAAGCACCGATGTCGCTCTCTTGTTCCTTTGACTGAAGAGAATTTTTATAAATCCCGATGAGCGCTTCCCAGTTTTCTCTTTCCGTGTATGCCTCGACTAACTCATTCAGTGCCCTTTTGTTGTTCGGATCCAGCTCTAACACGTTCCGGTAAGTTCCTAGTGCGCCGTCTTCATCTTTCAAATAGTTTTTCTGCGTATAGGCTGCATCGAGCAAAGCGGATATTTTGGTTTCGTCGTCTTCAGCCGCCTCGGCGCGAGACTGCTGGAAGCTATGAAGATCTTCCCATTTCTCATTTTCGGTCAAATGACGGGTCAGGTGCCGATATGCTTTCGTGTTGAGGGGATCAATCTCCAGACTCTTTTTCAGATAGGTTTCAATCTCTTCGGCGCCGGGTTTATTTTTCTTATATAGCTCGGCTGCGCTGGCGTACAAACTGGTTGTGAGTTGTTTTGATTCACCTGATGTCGCTTGTTCAAGGTACTTTTCGGCGATGGCTTCCCAGTTTTGCTTTTTCATTGAAATTGATTCAAGCCGCTCTTGGGCACCTTGATGATCCTCATTGATCTCAAGAACTTCTTTTAGAGCTGCTTCAGCGCCGTCTTGATCGAGCAGCTCATCATCAAGAATACGACCTTTTTCGTAACACAAATCGGTCCGTATATCCTTATCGTCGTGGAGCTTTAGCTCCAAGTCTATTATCTTCAAAGCTGTTTCAGCCTTGCCTTGTTCAAGAAGCTGAGCCCGTGTCACCGTAAATTTCTGCAGAAGCTCTGTATCCACTTCCTCTCGGTCGAGGCTTTCTACGCCGGCAATGATTTTTTCGATGATTTCATCGTCGTTGGGGTTACGCGTCAAATGCCCTAGGTAGGTTTGGATCTTGGTTTTCATGTGTTACGCCATCCGAGGTTAGTTTTGAGATTTATAGACCTTTTTTTTCAATATGGTCGGCCGCCTTGAAAACTTAATAATATCAAATGGTTGCTTTAAGCCGAATGTTCAGTTTGTATCCGGCTGATACTGCTGCCTTCCATAATGAGCGGACATGTTAACGCAGGGGTGGTTTTGATTCAACGGAAATTTGTAGAAACCACCGAATTCTCACCACAAAAGTTTCGGATTTAACTGAAGAGTGTTTGACTCTTATTCATTTGCACAAATTTTAGGCAATTTTGTGGAAAGAAGGATCGGCCGGGCTTAGGGTCTCCGCAGAGCGCAAGGCTTCCCACGGGGATGAATTCGAAGGACCGAACGAGCGATTTTTGAGGGCAGCGCCCAAGCCGCCGGACGTCGCTGTTTGAAGCTCCCCTTTGGGGAGCATCGTCAGCGACTCGTCAAAGTGGTTTCAGTCCTTCGGACAGCACCACTTGGATACGCCGGCTTTTTGGGACTGCCCCTTTTTACTGCTCGTTCTAGATAGTACCATTTTGAATAAATTGATCTGTCTTGAGCTGCACGAGAAAAGGTAACAGATATTAGCAATTGTCCACTCGGCTCCGCTGCGACTTTTGGCGCGGCCTATTTGGAGCGAAACATATCAGGTGAATTTGAAATATGTGGAAAGAAGGATCGGCCGGGGGATTCCATCTGCTTATTCCGTACGTTGACAGTGCCACAATGGTTCCATACTGTGGATAGGACCTTTTTAGGTACTATTGAAACTCAAACAATTTATGGAAATGTAAATGAAACTATCAACTAGAACAAGATACGGTCTTCGAGCTTTGATTGATCTCGCCATACAGCCTGCGGACGGTCCGGTGATGTTAAGAAAGATATCTGAAAGACAGGGGATCTCTAAAAAGTATCTGGACAATATTTTTACATCGTTGCGGTTGTCAGGGCATCTTCGGACGGTGAGGGGCGCCAGCGGAGGCTATCTGTTGGCCGAGGATCCGTCCAAAATATCAGTGTCTGATTTAGTTCGGGCTTTAGAAGGTAATTTCTCGCCGGTTGATTGTATAAACCAACCTGAGCTTTGTGAGAAGTCAGAGGATTGTGTGGCCCGCCGTTTATGGAAAGAGATGGAAAAAGCTATGTATAGTGTATTGGATGCCTACACTCTTCAGGATCTTGTGGAGCGCCACCAAGATCTGGATACTGTTTTTTGTGTTAAAAACGGAGACGGCCCAAAAACTTGATTTGACTTTTTGAGGGGGCCCTTAGGCCGGGCACTTGTGACTGGACTCTAAGGCTTCTCTTTCAACCATCGCTCCGCAATTCTTTTCACTTCACTTGTCTTATATGAAGATCCCAGCCGAATGTCTCGGATGATTCCTTTTCTGTCTATCAACACAAGGGAAGGAACTTTTGCCAAGTGATAGGTGTTTGCTATTTTGGCTCCCGGATCTGCGGCTACAATGAACGGTAACCCCATACCGGCAGCTTTTTTCTTTGTATCCGTTACTGAGTTGCGGGCCAAAGCCAAAACCCGAAAACCTTTAGGGTGCAATTTATTGTAGATTTTTTTCAGCTTTTTAAGGGATGCTACACAAGAAGTACACCATGTCGCCCAGAACTCGATCAAAACAACTTTTCCTTTTAGAGATGCGAGAGTCACTATGCCGCCGTCGACTTTTTGGGCACGGAAAGCCTTTGCTCGTTCTCCTATCAAGAGTAGCTGGAGCATTTTTTCCAGTGGCGGACGTTTTGTGAGTTTGAGAGAGGCTTTTCCGGTTTTTCCGCCTCGTTTGTAGGTCAAATTTACAATTTGTCCCAAACTCTTCTTTTGATACTCTCTTATTACATCTGAAGGTTTGGTGACTCGTTTTCCTTCTATTTTCAGAACAATGTCCCCTTTTTTTAGCCCGGCTTTTGATGCGGGAGAGGTGTCCAGTACTTTGAGCACTCTTACTCCGTTTGGGTGGTCTCCCATATTGAAACCCAGCCATGTTTGCGCCTGGGCGATGTTCATCCGGATTGTGATCAGCAAGAGAGATGTCGCCCAGAACAGGAACCGCGTTGAGATTCTGTTGCGTAAGATGAAGCCATCTTTTTCAACCATAGGATGCAAAGAGAGATGTTCAGCAGAGCGCATGTTAGAGCAGCTCATTTCAGAGCAGCGTAAACTCGATGCGATATCAGCATTTCCCTGAGGGTTTTCAGCGATCATGTTTTTTTTTCTCATGCAATCCTTTCCGGCTGAGGTGTTTTTTTAAAGATACTCATTGCCTTAAGGTAGATACTCGATAGACTTAATACAGATAACAGTATTCAAAGGAAAGACGAAGAAATTTCAACGACAAAATAGAGTTAGAGCAAAACAATAGAGCAAAACAAAGGTTAGTCAAAGATGACGATTTTAAAAGAAAAGGTGAAGTTTTCCATTTCTGCCGCTTTGGTGGTGGTTTTTTTCGGATTCGGTTGCGGGAAAGGAGGTCCGGGTGACCAAAAGGCTCCCGACGCAGCGGTTTGGTATGATGCAGGAGAAGATGACGACGCCGAACCGGTCACTGATGCTGCTCCTGATGATGGTGAGGTAGCAGAAGATGGAGATGTAACGGGTGTGCAGACCATAGATGCTACAACCCTCAGACATGAAGAGATCCCATTTGTGATGGGGCAAACATATGTAGATCTGAGAGGTGGCGAGGAATATGTTCGCGCACATATCCCCAAAGCCGACAGTCTGCCTAGGGAGTTTTTGTGGGACGGAGATGGTCTTGTGGATGGGGGATCGGCGTTGTCCCTGATTGCTCCGGTGACGGATTTGCCCTTGTTTTTTTATGACGGCGTCTCTGAAACCGGTGTCACGGAAGAGCTTGCCGAGGCGGTGATGACGATGGGGTACACGGATGTGTATATTCTAGAGGGAGGAATTGAGAGCTGGAGAGCATTGGGTTTCTATGAAGACATCAACACCCCAGGGGTATACCAATTTCACTATGATCCCATTCCGGAGAACCATTACATTGTGGACAACATGCCGGAGGCCGACTACACCGAGCTCCATATAACAGGCGCTCTGAACGTGGACACTGATCTTGTTTATGTTGATGGTGAATTCGTCAACGACGGACAGGTTTTGCTGGATGCCATCCCATGTACGGCGGAGACCATTATTTTTTATTGTATAAACCCTGGCTGTGCGGCTTCGGAGAAAGCATCAGAGGCAGCTGAAAAGCTTTCGTGTTACGACAATACACAGATTCTTCACTATCCTGAGGGGCTTGAAGGCTGGCAGGACATGGGCTACCCGACGAGCTGTGGAACCGAACCCGATGGGCCTTGTCGGTAAAGGGCAAGTCAGCTCTAAGGGCTCTTTTGCCGGTTTATTCATTATTGACAGCACATCAATGACACCACATCATTGACACCACATCTATTGTTTCCGGTTTTTCATCAGTTATCAGTTGTTACCTGTTTGTCTGTTTTTTTCTGCTACGGGCGATGATGGTGCCTGGGATGTCCGGCCTTTTAGATTCTTCCGGTTTATACAGGAAGTCAAATTTGAAAGTAACGGTAAGCTCGATCTTACTTCTCTGGTAAAGAGAGTAGCTCCTGGAGTGGCCGAATTCAAAATATTGTGCGTCATTAGAGTCGTTACGCAGGAAAGAGTATATTAAATCCAGTCTTACCCAGGGTCTTACAACGTATCCATAAGCCGCGTATACATCCAGCTTGTAGTCTTTTCTGGTGTCATCGAAGCGTGTGTCAAAACGAAAATCGTAGAAATCTTTGAAAGTAAGCTTGCCTTCAAGATAAACTTCGTGGCCTTTGTACAAAGCCGCCAGCGCCAACCTTGGCCCGTGACCCCTGTATGTAAAGGGATCGAATTGGCTGGAGACTTCTTCATACCTGTAACCACCGGCTACAAGCCCCCAGCTGAAAGGAACATATAACAGTTCCGCTTCACTCTGGATGTTCCAATCACTTCTTTTTTGGGTCGTGTATTCAGCGTTAGGATTCTCGAATTGTTCTATA
>JAABSF010000125.1 GCA_011390535.1 Deltaproteobacteria bacterium
ACCCCTTGCAAGACAATCCGGTACCCGCCGCCCAGTCGTGATTCGAGACTCGATACCCTACCAAAAATACTAACGTTTTTTCCTCTTTTTGGCTCTTCATGTTTCCGGAAAAAGCGGCTCACTCTTTTTGTTTCAGCTTCTCCGGTAACGACACCCAAAAAAAACGATCCAAAAATAAGGAGGGCTAACAACCTTCGGGGAAACATAAGAGCGGCTGCCACTCCTAGTGCGCCCAGCGCTCCGGAGAACAGGAGAGGCGCTTGTACGATCGAAGAGACAAAAAGCCCGGTCAAAAAAGCGCCTGATATTCCTACTAGAACTGTCATCAATTCTGTTTTCGGACAAAAAAACAAATTGTTGCTCAGTTTTAATTGCTGCTAAGAAACAAAGCCCCTGCAAGAGCCCTGACTATTTTCTTCTCGAAAACGGTATGATCATGTTATCGGACGTTATCGTTTATCGGTGGGACCTTTTTTTGAGAGAAAAAACTTACGGTGTAAAGACCTTGCAAATGTGACATTCGTTCGTAAAATCATGAGAATTGTTTTTTTACTGTTCTTGGAAAAGAAAGGTTCTAAAATCCATGCGCCTCAAGGTTTTCTTTACCTTCATCGTCGTGGCGTTAATCGTAGCAATTCCATGGAGGGTTGATGCTCGTCGGCGCAATTCCCGAGTGAGTGGAATTTTAAATGCCCCGAAAAGCAAAGGTCAGTGCACAAACCCTGAAACTGCATATTGGTCTTTTGGTGTTCCCAACCTTCCACACCCACCATGTCGACCGATTTACTGGAGCTACATAATTACTCTTGATCATTGGAATGAAGGAGAGGCAAGAAAGCTCAGGGGTGACTCTCGAGAGAATCCCACCGTGACCATAAATGGTGTGGACTTCAACCCTAAAATTATAGCAATCCCCAAAGAATCACAGTCTTACGAGGTGACTATTCGCAATACTGATAGGTTCAAACACGAAATATACTCACCTAAAGCTAAAAAACTCGGCACTGAAGTAATCGAAAGCAACGTATCGTCGACGATGAGGTTTGCTTTTTTACCATCACTCGCTAAAGGAGAAGTGTATTATGTTCCCCTCCGATGTAAGCTTTTCGACCATATGCGAGGAGGTGTAGCTTTTGTTCACTCAACGGCTTACGCAATAGTCGGGCCGCGAGGACGTTTTTCTATTTCCCGCGTACCTTATGGGAAATATACACTTCGTGTATGGAAAAAAGACAAAAAGATTCACGAAAAAGAAATCACTGTCGGACGTCGCGGTGTCAGTTTAAAGCTGAATCTCATAGAAGAAAAAAAGAAAAAGACTGAAAACTCCGAAACGGTCAAGGAATCAACAAAAGAAAACAATAAAACCGACAAACGCACCTCCAGACGGCGTCGAAATAAGAGACGCCGCCGCAGAAGGTCGCGTTAAGTCTATCGTTCAACCAAGGAAGACTTTGAGATGTTCTTTTCACGAATATGGTTTCTATTGGTCACCCTTCTCGCCGTCGTGCTTTCGGTGGCTTTTTTGCTTGCACCCCGCCCTGCGGAATATCGCCTGGACGAGTCTTTGGAAAAACAACTCGACACGGCCCAAGGATTGGTGGATTTACACATGCAAGTGCAAGCACGCAGGCGACTGGATGTTCTTTCTAACATTGGCAAAGAACCCAAGATCACCAACCCTCTGTTGGAGATTCAATCTCCAGAGAAAAAAGACTCGGATACCAAAGAGTCGCTTCAAAAACTGAACAAAGCACTTAAAGAGGCCAACAAAAAAAGCGGCTTTAACGCCGACACCATCGCCGTGACGGATCTTAAGGGACGAGTTCGAGCACGTCACGGCTCAGGAGACAAAACCGACGACAATCTGCGAAGCCTTCCAGAGGTAAAGCAGGCCTTGCGAGGGATCTGTCTGGAAAACACCGTTAAACGAAACGAAAAATTGTATTGGGTGTTTGCGTGTCCTGTGCGACAAGTCAAAAAGGGTGAAAAGATTAAACAAACCGGAGTTATCCGCGCTGAGATGCCTATAGACAATGATTTTGTGCACTCGCTTGCGTCTTTCATAGGTGCTTCAAAAAGCTCCGAAGAAGAAGAAGGAGAAGAAAAGAAAGATCCTGATAATTCATTGGATATAGAGCTTTGTTTCTTTGCTGACAATCGTCCGGTGGCCTGGACAAAAAAAACCGAGATATGGCGAAAACATGGACCCATCCTACAAAAAAAACACAAGGAATTGCTGGAAGATAAATCTATTGGAAGAACACCTGCGGAGACAATAGATGTAGACGGCAAAAGGTTCTTGATAGTGCTCGGACGCTTACCAGGCTCAGCATCGGGATCGGGTAACTTCTGGGCCATTTTGTGGAAATTTCCATCCAAGCTTGGGCCGTTTGCATTTCTTTCCGGGCAAACCCCAAGATCGCATCTGTTAAAAGAGTTCCCTTATGTGTGGGTTATTTTGGGGAGCGCATTGGCTCTACTTCTAGGAATGTTTTTGTTGATTTGGGAAGGGGATCTTCCCACAGGCCGCCTACTTAAACAAGCACGCGCACTCGCCTCAGGAGAACAAGAAAAGATCGCAGATACAAAATTTAGAGGAAAATACAGTCTCATCGCTATAGCCATAAATGAAGCACTTGAAAAAGCCGCAGAACGCAGCTCGGGAAAACCGGCTCTTCACGACAAAGATTTAAATGAAGTGCTAGGAGAGCTGGAACCGCGAATAGCGGAAGATGACTACGCCCCCCCACCTCTCGCTAAAGAAGAGAAGCCTTCGGGGCCAAAAGAGCCCTCCCCGCTAGGTTCGGTTTTACCCCCTGAACCGAAAGGCACCAATAAAACTGCGGGCCCCCCGAAACCTCCTCCAGCGCCTGAGACGAGTCCACCGCCTTTTGGAGGACAAAAAGGCATCCGACCTGCTACGATTGGGGAGCAACAGGTCTCTTCAACAAAAGCTTTTGGGGGAGAATCATCGGTAGGAAGCCAAGAAAGTGGACCCCCCGTGCCTGACGGAGTATCCCCCGATGTCGAAGCACACTTTAAAGAAGTCTTCAACGCCTTTATATCAACAAAGCAAGAGTGCGGCGAAAATGTTGCATCACTTACTTACGAGACATTTCGTAAACAACTCATCAACAGCCGGAAACAAATAATGAACTCTCAGTCTTCCAAGGAAGTAAAATTCGAAGTCTACAAAAAGGAAGGCAAGGCCGCATTGAAAGCTCACCCGGTTAAAAGCTAAACATGCTCACATTAACCGCCGATCCATCCCGCCATGCTGCTGGGTTAACCGCCGATCCATCCCGCCATGCTGGGTTAACTACGCTGCGCCGGCTGCTCGCTCGTGCTTTGCCCGGCGAGCGCCTCGCCGGCCCTGCCGAACACATGTTTGTCCGGATCTGAATGAGATCCTGTTTGAGAGCCTTATCCCAGCCCATTTATAAACAACAATTCACACCTTTAAAATCACTGATTCAGGATATCTTGTAATAAAACCTCTGAAGGAGCCACATCTTCTCCTGTCGGAGCATACTCTGTCGGTCCGGTTCCTTCTACAAAAACCTCCGACAAGGTGTTTTTCATCTCTGGAGGAGCCAAGAGCCCTGTTTTCGGATCTATTCTTTTTACCACTACGCCGGGAGGTTGCGAAAACTCTTCCACAGGTTTTCCTTTCAACGCTTCTTTCATGAAACCCAGCCAAATAGGCAAAGCCGTCTTCCCGCCGGATTCACGTCTTCCAAGAGACTCCTTGAAATCATCGAACCCAACCCAAACACCTGTCACAAGCTGAGGGGTGAATCCTACAAACCAGGCATCTCTGCTCTTGTTTGTGGTGCCGGTTTTACCGGCAGCCGGTCTTTTTAGGCCGGCGGCCTTCCTGCCGGTTCCTTCATTAATTACCGACGTCAACATGTTTGTAACGACATAGGCTACATTTGCATCCAAAACCTGTTTTTCTTCTCTGTCATTCGAGAACAAACGATTCCCAATTCTGATAATAAACCCTGGATCTTCATACTTCCCTCCAGCTGCAAGGGTCGCCATTGCGTTCGTCAACTCCAACACTGTCACTCCGGAAGAGCCCAGAGCAAGGGAGAGGTCCCTGGTGAGCTTAGATTTGATCCCCATTTTTAAAGCCATATCATGTACAGCCTTCACACCCACGTCTGATAATAACTTGATTGCTATAGTGTTGAGGGATTTCGCAAGAGCCGTTCTCAATCTTACAGGACCAAGAAATTCTCGTCGCCCGGCGTTTTTGGGTTTCCACAAGCGAAAAACTTCTGGAGCATCGGGCAAAACACTGGCTGGTGTAAATTTTTTTGATGCGATGGCCGTAGCATAGACAACCGGCTTAAAAGCCGAGCCCGGCTGTCTTCTGGCATATAAAGCTCTATTATACTCTCCAATTTTGAAATTGCGTCCTCCCACCATTGCCCTTACAAGCCTGGTTCTAGGATCTATGGCAACCAACGCAGCCTGAGGACCCTCCCAACGAGCAATAAACTCTCCATTTTTTTTCTTCTCAAGCAAAGCTACTGTAAGCACTTGGCCCTTTCGTAGATGATTAATACGCCCCCTTTTTTTTGTCGTGCTCATAAACCCCCCCACTGGAAGAAGCTTAGCTTTCAGCCCTTCGCCCAAAGTCAAGATAGCCCCACCTTCTTTCAAAGGTTTTTCCACCAATGCGCGTACAGTATCGCCTTTTTTTACGGGTCCTTTGCGTATTTTATTCCAATACTTGTAAATCCGGGGCCATCGTTTTTCCGGATATAATTTCTGACTTGTAATCCATCTCCTCTCCAAACGACGCAAGCCTTCCCGCACAGCACTCACAGCTATTTCCTGCGCTTTAATATCACAGCCCGTAACCACATCCAGACCCAACCGATAGAGCGCTTTTTTGCCAAACCTCCTTATTAGATCTCTTTTCACCTCGCCGAATATCTCAGGACATTTCCCTATATGCTGATACCTGGCAGCATTTAAGGATAGAGGTTTGTTAGATAATTTTTCCGCGACCTCCTTTTGGATGTATTTCAACTCCACCATTCGCCCTAAAACATATTTCTGTCTTTTTTTCGCCGCTTTCGGATGTCTAATCGGCGATAACAAGGCAGGGCTTTGAGGCAACCCCGCCAGAAGGGCGGACTCTTCAACTGACAACTCAGAGACATCTTTATCAAAATAATAGCGTGCCGCCTCTTGTACTCCATATCTACCGTGGCCGTAATAAATTTGATTTAGATATATCCCCAAAATCTCTTTTTTTGTCAGCGTTTGTTCAAGACGACGAGCAAGGATAAGCTCCTGGACTTTTCGCTTCATCGTTCGTTCGGGAGAAAGAAACAAAGTCTTTACTACCTGTTGAGTAATTGTAGACCCTCCTTGAACATACCTTCCCGCCCTTAAGTTAGCCAAAAAAGCTCTCAACATACCAAGCTTGTCCAACCCTTTGTGTTCAAAAAACCTGGAATCTTCAGCAGCAACTGTTGCATTTATGAGATGTTCAGGAAGCTTGTCCAATCCTACAAGGGTGCGCCTCTCTTTGTAGATCTCCCCGATTATGTGTCCATCTTGGGAAAACACCCTTGTAACCTGAAGTGGATTATAGTCCTTCACCCCTTTAATCTTGGGCAAATCCGGATCGCTGCCATGAATCAAAAAAAGCCCAAGAAGCCACCCACCACCGGCCAAAAAACCGACAGCGATGACAACGCCGACTATTTTTGTCACCATTGCTATCAAGCGCCATCTTCGCGCTTTTGGGCTCAGCTTGCTCTTTTTCCATCGACTTTCGGCCTCTATATTTCTGCCTGCCCGACTTTTCACTTAACCCTCCTCATCACCGAGGTTAGTCTCCAGAGCATGTTTGTCCGGATCTCAAAGAGATCCTGTTTAGATAGTTCATCTCCACTTACCTTCATTAATAACCCCAACGACCTCCTACAGCCAAATTGGCCAAAACTATCCCAGTGTAGATACCTGTGTCGTTAAGCCCATAAAGATACCGAAACTGTCCCAAAACATAAAAATTCCTCAAAAACTCCACTCTGGCCTCCCCTCCAGCCAAAAGACCATCGGAAGAAGCAAAGGTGTCTTTATCAAAAAGCCCGGTTTTAGCCACGAGCCCTGAAAAAACCCAGCGTCGTCCATATGGAACACCTACCTCAAAAAAAGCCATATCTCCCAAAGGACCTTGTCTAAGATTATACGCACCACGCATCCAAAAAAGTTTTTCGTATTTCATCCCCACCTCCCATTTTGCACCGTGCGTTACAGACGGAAAAAAAGACAATGAAGTCAATTTTGTGTCCACCGCACCATCTCTCCTTTCCCTCCATGAAGACCCCAGGGGAACCTGGTATCTTTGTATGTCATAGAAAAGATCAATATATTCAGGAGCGTAACCGTTCCAGCCCAAACGGTATTCTGCTCTCCCTGTGAGCCGAAGCTTGCTTGAAAAAAGCTTTCCGCTGATCTTGACCCCTGCGTGCAATCCCCCACCATGACCAACAGCCCAATTGTTGTCCACATAGGGTTTTATCCAAAAACCTTTTTTGTTTCCAAACGTGTAGGAAAAATCATAACCCACAAATCCAAGGGTGTCCGTTTGGACCATAAGCTTTCGTGTATTGGAGACTCTACGATTACCTTCTTCGTCTAAGAGAGCCACACTAGGAGCCTTAATATCCATCATCCCTGTCAAACCAAAAGAAAACCCTTTGAAACCGGCCTCTAATCTCATAGCTAGTATCTTCGGCATGACAAAATCATCCATAACAAAGTCAATCCCAAAATACTTGTGTCGCACTCTTGCTTGAAAGCCTGAGTGCGGATAGTTCAAATCCACAAGACTGTTGTAATTATTCATTAAGGTCCCATGCCCAATACCGGCGGGGCATAAGACCCCAAGATTCAAACCAAACGACAGAAACCCAAGATCTTTTCCATATGTCAGATAACGTATCATCTGTGCAAAATCTGAAGGCTCATCCCAATCTTCTTTACGGACAGTGGACCCTCGTTGTTCGTCAAATGAAACTGTTTTTAATCTGAGGGCTGCTTGAATACCAGCGCTTACATCTCCTTCCCGAATATCAGCCCCTACCTGCAAAGTGGTATAGATATTCGATCCAATCACCCCAAGTCCTATATCACCTGCAAATTCTCCCCAGGATAAAATTGTTTTTTCCACTTCAGCTGTTTTTTCAAGCTTCTCTTTTTCTGCAAAAGCATCCTTCGTTGCAACGAGAGAAAAAGAAAAAAAGAAGAAACTTAAAAAGGAAACAAAAACCCTTTTTCTAAAAACTTCTTTTTTAGAAAAACTCATGTTTTGGTTCTCCATAACTATCACCG
>JAABSF010000126.1 GCA_011390535.1 Deltaproteobacteria bacterium
AGAACACTGCTCATTTGGATATCGGACTTCGTCTCATGCGGGTATGGCGCTATCCCCCCGCTTCTCTTATGGCCCATTACAAACTGACAAGCTTCCCACAAATCGAAGAATCTAAGCCTACATTCACAGACAACCCTCATCCGACAAAGGAGGGCATGTCCTGTTTTAATAAAAATGGTGAAGCCCGAATAACCGTTCCTCGATCCAATTTCAAAGGAAAAACTTCCCGGCTGCTGGTTGAAGCATCAGTAATCCTTCCAGATGGGCGGGTCTTGAAGACTTCAAAGTTCATTGGCGTGAAAGAAGAGAACAAATGGTCCATAAAAGCACCGGCTGTTATTTTTACTCATGAAATTGGGTTTATCCAAGTCATGCCACCCAAAAACGAAAAAATCACACCAGGTAAAAATCTGCCTATTATAGTGTTATCCAATAACACCCCAAATAAAGAAGAGTTCACTGAAAGCCCCTGCTTCAAAATCAGCTTCTGGGGTATTATGGCTTGTCCCTTTAGAACACACAAAAAGGGCAAACACCTTATAAGGCTTATATCCGGAGAATCTGTGCTCAATTCATCCAACCCCGAAAACAAAAATGTCCTGGCTAAGACATTTTTGTATGCACAGGCAAAAACCCAAACAGACCGGGATTCCATGTTCTCTTTTCGGCTACACCCCAATAAGTCCTCTTACAAAGAAGGAGACACTGCCGAAATCTTTCTGTCCATGCCGGAGCCCGACAGGAAAACCCTTTCAGCTTCCTCCGCCATATTAACCATTCATGGACAAGGTTTTTGGAGCTCCAAAAATATCAATATTTTTGAGTCGTCCCTTAAGGGCAAAAAACCTGTAATAGAAATCCCTGTGGTCGGTTGGATGTCTCCATCCATTGAAATCGGGTTGTTTTTACAAACAAAAACGGGCCGTCATGGAGCGCGCACCCAAATAAACATCTCCCCGCCGGATAAACGTCTGAACTTGCAAGTCACCGTTGAACCTAAAAAACCCAAAGCGGGCAAACCGTTGTGTATCTCCGCTCACACAACAACATCCAAAGGAGAACCGCTGTCAGCTGTAATTGCCCTTACATTTCGAGCACAATCAACACCGGGATTCATACATCGATCCACCCCACCCGGTAATGTTGCTTCCACGGGAAAATCACAAACTCTGTTAAATGATCTCAAACCATCTCCGACATCGTGGGGTGGATTCTCCAACAACAAAATGATCCACAGCTGGGCTGATATCAAGAAATACAACACCTCAGGGCCTTACTGGCGAAAACAAGTGCATTTTTATGCTGAACCTCCTTTTCTAGACAAGCAAAGACAAGCGGACAAGAGTAAAGGGTTAGCGAATCGCTCTCCCTCTGTTGATACGCCGCTGCTGGTAATGGCAACATCTCCGAACGGCAGGGGAGCCATCTGTATCAACGCCCCGAAGAGAGCCGGAAAATACAAGCTTCGCGCCCTGGCCTCTGCAGCACGAGAAATTCGAGGCGGAACGGTTGGGTTATCAACCACGCCTCGGGAGAGCTTCATAGTTTGGAAAGAACTCGAAATTGAAACAGAAGATCAAATCGATCTCGAGTTAAGCGGACCTGAATGGGTGACCCGGGGAGATCGTGTCTGCGCAAACGCCGAACTCAAAAATCGAACATCAAAAACATTGGAGACAAAGTTACGCTGGTCTCTTCAAGAAGCTCCCTCTCAAAAACCAAAATTGCGTATTTTAAAATTGCCGCCCAAGGATAGAAAAAACTTGAGCCTTTGTTTTAGAGCAAACAAAGAAAACAAATTGACTCTGAAGGCAAAAGCGGAAACTCCAAGCTGCAGTGTTAACCGAAAGCTGGTTTTTAAAAACCGTCAACTGAATCCGCTCATCTCTTTTCACCGAAACGTGCAGTTAATGCCCGGAAAAGAGATAAAAGTGGACCCTCCAGGCTGCGTGAAGTCACTTGAAACCATATGGTCCGCAAACCCTTCTCTCCGCCTCTACACCCCATTCAAGAGGCTCATATCCTATTCTCCAAAAACACTCCAGGAGCTTATTGGGAGCATTTTGGCTCTCAGCGCGAGAAAAGAGCTTCCTCCATCATTGGTGACGAGAGCTTTTAGAACATGTGGATTCACGTCAGATCCCATAGAGATACTCAATAAACAAGCGAAAAAACTTTCTTCCCTCCAACGCCCGGATTTTGTTTTTTCGACGCACGCCAACGGACCTACAGCACCTGTTATTTTACAACTCGCCGGAGCTCAGGCTGTTTTGAAAGCACGATCCTCGGGAGCAGCTACCTCCGACGCGGATTATACCCGCGCTATAAAGCTTTTTAAGCGCATCGCAAAACGAAAAATCCCGGGTGTGTCCGTCTCTGATCAAATATCAGCCCTTCAGACTCTCTCTGATGAAGGATATCCTGTGGCAAGAGAGATAAAAAAACACACCTCAAGATTAAAAGAAAAAAACCTCTGTGATCTCTCAGGTCTCCTTTTAACGGCTCATAGAGCACAGCTTGATGTTTCTTTGCTCGACCGCATTTTGGCTCAAATCCAACAGCAAATTTCCAGAGCCGCTACACATTCATCTACCCTCGAAAGAGAGAGCATCGGTTTTGAAAAAAACCAAGATATCTTCCAACAACCAATCTTCAGCCCTCGTTATTCAGACATCCTTATACCTTCATACTGTTTATCCAGCATTCTGAACACATTACACGAAACCCTACCGGGGCACGAATTAGTGAATTCGGCCGCAAGAATGCTCTGGAAACAAAACCGGGAAGGCGTTTGGGAAACAGAGCTCGCCACAGCAAGGGCGATGAGCGCGCTGGCTTCTCACTGGGCACGTCGTCAAGGTCCTCCGGCAAACGCCAGAGTTAAAGTCTCGCTTAAAAAGCAAACCGTCATGGAAGCATGGTTTGTAGGACTCACCCGTCAAACAGCCCACTATAAATTACCAAAAGAGTTTATCCTTAAAAACACTCCCCGCCGTCTCCACTTTGAAGTTCTTGGTGAAACCCATCTCTTCGGATATTTCCACGCACATCATGTGTGTAAAAAAGCAATGTTCAGTGATAAGGCTGGTTTTAACGGACATAGAATCACTTCAATACTAAGAATGAAAGATTCCAAGAAAACAGGTGTACCGGAGCTTTTTAAGGAAAGTCTTAAATTATCCCAGGGTGAGAGATTGCAAATACGCCTGGTCTTTTCTGTTGAATCAAACCCAAACCAAGTCTGTCTCTACGAGCCAATACCAGGGGGGGTTGAGTTGGAAAGAATCGGTGTTATGGAAGATCACTTTAACCGATTTCCATCTCCTGAAGTTTGGTGGTGGAATCGTAGTAGAGGAGGTATTTTCCTTTGTTTTTCCCCAATGAAACCTGGGCTATATGAAATCGCTTATATCGTAAAAGCGAACCATTTAGGCCACTATCACACTCCTCGGCCTGTGCTCTCGTCGTGGAAGATCCCACAGCACCCCGTCGGCTCCCCATGGCCAATCACAACTGTAAAAAAAAACGCAACCCGCAAATAATTCTTCTTTTTCTCTCCATTATTTAGTCGATCCGGTAAACCTATTCATTAGCAAACACTAAAACTACACATTCAAAAAGTTTATGTTTTTTTGACTTCAAACCGCCCACTTTTCTGTTATTTTCCTTTTTCATGATACCAATTCGCGTTCAAGACGCCCGCCCGGGCTTTTCTCCCATTACTATAGGGATTATCGCAATCAACGCCCTTGTGTTTGTATATGAAGTTCATTTAGGTCATTTCGTAAACGATTTAATAATGAAGAAAATCTCTCAACCGATAACCAAAAAAAACACCCCTAAGTCGGGCTGATCCCGCTTTCTGGAATGTAGCCAACGACTCAATATTCTTGACAGTTCTCCGGATAGGGGATATGTCGGATCAATACCTGATTAGAGTTTGCCCGAATCGGTTTTACCGACTATCGGGTAGTGGGGTTCGAAAAGGACGTCCAAAAAAAACAAGAATAGGAGATCATCATGGCGGAAAGCGTCGAAGAGCTTAACTTCGATTACACCGACGAGGAAGGAAAACTCGTTCGCAAACAACTAGATAAAGAGATCCTCTCAAAAGGTGCTTGGGCGACGATAATGTATCTTTATCAAGATCTGGATCGAAAAACGAACGAGTTTAGAGTTCCAAAGGTGAGCATAGTAAGATATCGCAAAAACGATGGGGTTTACCGCAAACAATCGAGCTTCAACATATCGAGCAAAAAACAGGGGCAGCACATCGTTGAAGTGCTAAAAAAATGGTACGAAAAAGAACCCTCAGCCTGAATCCTTCTTGCCTTTGAGTTTATTCCAGAAGCTGGACTTCGCTGGTTTGTTACCCCTCGCTTTGCGCATCCTGATTATGTTGATCTCTCTAGCCGGCTCAACATAATTTGAGTCCAAGTGGACCGCTCTTTCGAAATGGGGCAACGCTGCGTCTTCTTTTCCCTGGTCCAACAAAATTTTTCCGAGAAAATAGTTGGCCTTTGTACATCTCGGCGAGAGCTTCAATGATTCCATTAACATATTCTTCAACTCTTCAGCTTTATTGTCGTGCGCACCGGTTTTTCGAGCTGATACATAACGCGTCCAGGCCAACATGGCCAGGTGTTCGCCCTCTTCCGGATTTCCCTCCAATGCAGCACTGAACATCTCTTCTGCTTTTTGATAATTCCCCTTCCGAAAAAACACCTCCCCTTTTTGAAAGCTGATCTCAGCCTCTAAAATCTGCCTGGCCTTCTGACGACCGCCAGCCAGTGAGGAATCTTTTACAATAGCTCGATATTCTTCGCGCTGTGAATCATCCAATAAGGTGGTAAAAGCTTCTGATATCCTCTGAAACAATCTGTCCGCTGGTTCTCTTAAAACTTCAACGCCCATCGAGCTGACCCGATCGGGGTGAAATTTTTTGGCCAATACAAGGTAGCTCTCCTTTATCTGTTTGCGGGTCGCGTCGATTCCGATATCCAAAATCTCAAACAAGTTTTGATCTTGAATTGTAGATAGCCGGCGACGAAGCTCTTCATCCATCTTTTTAACTTGATCTGTTGCTTCTTCAGGCAATCGCGGCCAATTGACAGGATTCTTCGCCTTTCTCTTTAATCGCATATCTGGACGTGGTGGCGATGATTGCGCCTCTTCGTCATTATTAGTACCGCCACCCACAACCGAATGTGAAGCTGTCTGCACTACGGAATCATCGAAGGCACGAGAACCCGAAACAACCCCGGCACCTTCACCTGTCACACCATGAGCTCCCGTATTTGATGTAGAGTAACCCTTCACCTGTTGAGTTTGGGTAGCAACTTTACCATCTGTGCCATCAACCCCGGACGATACGTTAGGCTCTGCAGTAACACTCCCGCCCAAATGTGTGCCCTGGACGAAATCATCACGGCTAACATCATGAGGGCTGACAACGGCTAGCTGCTCAGTGAGATGTCGCGGTTTACCTTTTCCTTGGGATTTCAGAAGAGAAGACTTCGGTCGAAGCCTCGGAACAGTGTCGGGATCATCCAACTTAAGGAAATCGGCAGCCCAAAGAACATATAGTGTCTCTAAAACAAACTTTTTTTTCAATCGGCTCGCTGCTATCAAGTCCTCAATCAACCAATAACCTCTCTTCAACAAAGCCGCTACAAATCTCCGCTCTTCATTTTTTAAAACGGAGCGCAGCACAGAGACATCACCATCTTTCAGCGCCACCGCCATAGGATAAATCTTATCAAGCTCTTTTTCCAATCTATTGGAATCATAACTAGCACAGACCCCTTCAAACACGATCTCCAGCGGGTTCAAATCCACAAAGGCAAGCTCTCTGCTAAACCGCTCAGGAAGAGACGCCATCTCTAACTCAAATCCACCTTCCTTTAAAACAAAGAGCTTCGGCAGCTTCCTCTTTTGCTGCTCTTCAATAATGCGCGCTAAAAGCCTCTCCTCCAAATAACCGCGTCTAACAGCCTCCCTCCCAATCAACTCCCCTGTAGTTTGCTGTGAAGATAAACACTCGATGACTTTATCTTTTTCCAAAGCGCCGCTTTCAATCAGCATCCTACCTAGGGCGCAGCTCTTTACCCACAAATCCGTAAAAACCGGCTTCCCTTTTTTAAAGTAAACTTTGACCGGCTTACCCTCCAAACGCGTATTCAGCAGACCATCAAAACCCTTACGTTCTATAAAAAGAAAAAGACGTGCAAGTGCATATTTTGAAAAATCCCCCACTGTCTTGCCGTCAGCCATTTATCTTCTCCTGACTCAATCTTGATTACCATCGTTCTCTTTGCCGTGAGTCGGCTTTTTCACACCTCTTAGAAAAAAATAGAGGATCACTATAATGGTAACAAAAGTAATCGCCATCCACATAACAAAAGGATCGGCCTCGATAAAACCTTGCTGCCCCGGCCCGCTCCACTCCAACCCCCTAATCTCTCCCACCATACCGGTGGCATCGCCACTTTTGGGCGAATTATCCCCCAGCACCAAGGGTTCATCCTGATTTATCTGACTGGCCGTCATCACCTATAGGCCTTTCGTTTCTTAATTCGATATTCGAAATAATTAGTTATTTTAACTCAAACCAGCTCTGAGTTGCAATCATTTGTGCGTTAACAAATTCAATTTATTCCACAAGTCGGCTTGACGTGATCTTTCACGATGCTACTATAAACGAGTTCTCTGCTGAGTTCGTAAGGGAGTTGTCGTTTTTGTTCCCTACGAGATATATCCCCAGGGATTTACCGCTGGTTGTGGAGCGCAGACCCTCCAGAAGGGTAGCCGGAAACAGCTAACGTGAAGCCCACCTAGTAAAATTGGGGATCAGAAAGCGCTCTCAACGGCTCAAGCGGAAACCAATGTAAAAAGCAGAAGGTTCGTTTACCGACCCTTCTGCTTTTTTTTATAACCGCTCCAAAACCAGAGAAATAAAAACCCTATCGCTCTGCCCATCATCATCGTAATCACGCTCCTCTGGTTCATTGCTCAAAATGTACCGAGAGCTCTCCGGAACCATCAAGTATTCATAGAACATGATCTTGTTCTGAGCATCTTTCCGCCAGCTCGTAGGCTTGTCCGTATCACAATTGTTTAAGTTACTCAGACAAGCATCGCTCAAAAAATACAGCGAAACCTTTCCGGTGGGCTTTCCCCTGGAGAGCCGCAACGACCAAACACCGCGGGAAATATTCGAATCAAACCATCCGTCATTATAAAAAGTCATTTTTTTAAGTGGTGTTACATCCCCTGCTTCGGACTGTCCTTCAATCAAGGGCGCAGGAAGACTCTCCTCTTCATTTATCACCCCATCG
>JAABSF010000127.1 GCA_011390535.1 Deltaproteobacteria bacterium
AGGGACCAGCGGCGATGTGACCGACGTCATAATGAGAAGCCGAGGACAAGATCCGTATGCAGCGGCAAAACTCAAATTTTTAGAGACAACGAAAGAGTGGCGTAGCGCCCTCAGAAGAAAAGCTCATAGGATGAACGTAGCGCGCTATTTGAGAAAGCTGCCGGCGTATCTGAAAACCTTGTGGGAAGACAGCTCTTTGAGCACAGCTCACAAAAAGAGGATTCTATTTGAACTTTGGGATGAATGCATCGAACCACTGAGTGGCAAACCCACCATTAGACCGCATAGTAAAACCAACAATGATGAACATACAGCAAAAGCAGACAACACACACTCAGAAGAAAACATGGAGTCGGTCAAAAAGGCCAGGCGTATTATTATCAAGTTTATTCGCAAACATCTCCCGGCTACAGCTGCAAATGCTTACACTGCAGATGAGCTGAATCGCTACAACAGACAAAGATCCGGAAAACAACCATTCTATCCGTACCATTGATTATCTCAGCCGTTATCTCTTCTGTTTATTTTGCAAAAATTCCGCTACCCGGCTTTTATTGGAGTGTGTCTGACAAATTACGTAAAAAGGCACTACTCCCCAATTTTTTAAAAAACCGTTTTATGGACCGGTGATGCTTTTTTTAAAACCTTCCCTCTTGTAAATTGTCTTTTGACCTGTATTGGACGAAACCATTTTCTATAAAGGGCGAAGCTGTTGTAAAAGCTGAAAACGTGATGCTATAAAATACAAACCACACCAAAGCAACAAGTGATGAGGGCTATATATCCGACCAATAAGGACATAAAGAATGAAGAATGCGAATTTTGTAAAATGTACTGCTGTCTGGACGATGATATTTTTCTTAATAACTGGTTGTGCGGCGAATAGTGGAAGGGGACGTAGCTCAGAGCACGTGGCAAGTCACGAAGGAGGGGGCCGGCAACTTGAATCGCCGAGGCCTGCTGAGAGTGAATCTGAAGCTCCATATAGAGAATGGGAGGTTGAGGATAAAACAGATGAGGATACGAATAAACAGAGAGAAACA
>JAABSF010000128.1 GCA_011390535.1 Deltaproteobacteria bacterium
CAAGAGTCGCCCCTGATAGACAAGCGCTGATTGCCGAATTCCGAACAAAGAGCAGCGAATTGCGGTCTTGCTATGAAAAAGGGCTAAAGATAAATCCAAAGCTGCAAGGCAAGGTTTTAGTGGACATTGTTGTGGGGAAAACAGGTAATGTTGAAAAGGTAAAAATTGCAAAAAGAGGGACAATTTTTTATGCAGGCAAAGGAACACCCCAAGTTATTGAAGATTTTTTGATTTGCATCCGGAAGAGTCTAAAAGACATGATCTTTAGTTCTCTCAAGGATGTCGGAGGTAAGATCCGCTATCCATTTGTTTTTAGAACAAACAGGCCCTGACGAAATCTAGTGTTTTTCGAGTCACTGCCACCCTTCTGCCCTCCTTTTGTCCTCCTATACACACATATATACATAAATGTCTATTATGATATATAGCGCCACCTTTACTTTTTTATCTTTTATATGAGGCGGTCTATAACCAAGAAATCACTTCCCTAATTATTCAAGAGCGCATACGAATTGGATAGTGTCTGATTTGACTGTAAGGAAACAGAAATCAAGTAGATCAAAACGAAGAAATGTGGTGGGTAGAAATAAATGTGCGGAGAAATAACGGAGAAATAACGGAGAAATAAATGTCGGGACAAGGAAATGCAGTCTAACATGTATAGGGACCAAAGGATGTTTACTCAGCTCTCGAATACAGAAAAGCTCGTGTAATAAACTTATTACCGCTAATTGACTCACCATGGATGTCGCAGGCCCCTGATATCAACTATACCTATATCCCTATTTTGACATATATGTATATTTAGACTATTCTACTTTTTATGAGATGGTTTGGGCATCTTGCGCCATAAACAAAACAAACACACTTACTATAGATGAAGTCTCCCATGATTTTTTTATTTTATCCCTTTTTTGCGAGTCCCAGAGCAATCACTTTGACGTGTGGACGTTAATACAGGAGAGCTCTAATGATCAGGAATAAAAAGGATTATCAAACAGCACTCCACCGGCTCGGAGAAGAAGAAAAACGGCTGGAAGATCACCGGAAGCGTCTTATTAAAGCCGGGCTCTCTTCATATAAAGTGAACGATGCACTCAAACCTATCAGTTCTCTTAAAGAGCAGCTTATTGAAGACATTACATGCTACGAACGGATGCAACTTGGAGAGATAGGCGAGTTACGCAACCTTCACGGTCTAGGCAAAGCGCTTGTTGCGCTGCGGATAATGCAGGGGCTCACCCAGCGAGAGCTGGCTGAAAAACTCGGTGTTCATGAAACACAGGTTTCACGGGACGAGCGAAATGAATACCGAGGCGTCACCTTGGATCGTGCCGCCCGCATCCTGGATACGCTGGGTGTAGAACTAAAAAGTGTATTCGAAAAGGCTATAGAACCCATTAACCAACACAAGAAAAGGAAAAAACCCAAAAAAACCTTAGCGCCGGTAAAACAACGTGAAGCACCCAACCAAGACCGTTACAGACATCTTCTTTAACCATTTTTTCAGCCCAAAAGGAGGTTCTAACAAGACGTCCTACGGCTTGGACCCTGCCCGCAAAAATTGCTCGTTCGGTCCTTCTCATAAAAGCTTAATTGCTTACCTCTGACACCTTTTTTCACAATAGGCCGGGCACAAAGTCGTAGCAGGCTCGAAAGTAAGCCGGCGTATCCAAGTGCCGCTGTCCGTAGGACTGAAGGCACTTTGACGAGTCGGTGACGATGCTATACCCGTAGGGTATTGCTTCAAACACCGACGTCCGGCTGTTTCGACCTGCGAAGACCCAAAAGCCCGGCCGATCCCCTTCACATGCGCTAAATAAAAGCTTAATTGCTTACCTCTGACACCTTTTTCAATTTGACACCTTTTTCAATTGACGATAGTCCCGGGATCTGTGACTTCCATATTCCAAACGAAATTGTCGATGAGGGCAACGGAATCCAAAATATGATCTCCCGTATCCCAGACAGCTATTCTCAGCGTAATAATCTCACCAGGTACTACGTTGCCGCTGGTAACAAGCCACCCTGTGCCGCCCCCGGTGAGGTTATTATCACCACAGCCGGATGATACAATGTCAAACCCTGTGCCTACAAGCTCATCAGTGCCGACACATGTAGTGATCTGGGTGAGTTGAGATCCGGAGCAGCCCGCCTCGCCGTTGAGACACTGCTGAAAGAGCCCGGTGTTGCCAAATGCCAAGTTCACGCCTATGGGATAATCGGTGTTGTCGGGAGCGGTATAAATGGCAAGATTCTTGTCCGCCGGATTAGGTGAATCGCCTGCATAAGAGGAGTCCAACAGGACGATGAAAAAGTCATTGAAACTGCTGCACACCCATTGCGGGTACTCTGCCGAGAAGAAATTGGTTCGCATGCTGAATGAGTTTGCGTTATCAGGCACCCGTATCCGCAGGGTCAACATAACGGGATCATTCGCCCACCCGTCATCAGATGGCGTGGGGCAACCCGGCGCATTGGGGAGATTTCCTCCGTTTGCATCCAACCAGTCCTGCGGCACACTGCTGCCGGTGCCGAGGTTTTCTCCATACTGAAACTCTGCAAAATCTGGGTTTGTATCTCCTTGCGCCGCTGCGTGCCCACTGGAGAGGACAACTAATTTGTTGCCCTCTTGTACTTGGGTGGCTCCAAAACCGGATCGGATGGATCTTGCGTTGGGATTCGGCTCTCCGGTTCCATCGGCAAGAGAGAAAGACGCACTGATCAGGCCCCATTCTTCACTGTCTTCGGTTGTGAATTCGCAAATACCCATGGCCATAGCATAATCCACAGGATCACTTGAATCGCTGGGAAGATCTTCATCACAAGAGCATCCTTCATCCGTGATCCCATCACAGTTGTCGTCTATACCGTTGTAGCACACCTCGGGAATGGGAGTGACCTGATCCTGACATAATCCCCAAAACTTATCTGCACCACAGACCCGGGTTCCCGCCTGACACGGTGGATTATCTGCTGTGCCCGGTGGCCCGGTATAACAAGCTTCAGTCTCACCCGGCGTACACTCAAACGGAGTACAGACACCGTTTATACAAGCTTCTTGTATTTGATTGCATTGATTTCCGCACGCTCCGCAGTGACTCGGGTCAGTGTAGATGTCCACACATTCACCATCACAATCAGTCTCACCAGGTCCGCAGTTGTTTTGGTTCAGCTCTCCATCAACAACGGAGCCATCATAATTCAGCGGGCCGCTTTTACTGGGACTGCACGCAGCCACTGAAAAGGCTAACCCGCAAACAATCATTAAAGAAAACAAACGATATAACATCACCGTTCCTCCTGTGGCTTGCAAGCCGACAAACTGTCGCTGAAACCCATTTTTAAAACTATGCGCCCAAAAGGACATTTACAAAACAAGTACTCATCAAAAAGGAGCACTCACAAAACGGGTTCCAATAACAATCAAAACATAAAACGAAAATGAAAACCAGGGTCTTATTGTTTTCAAGGTGCGGTTGGCCGATCACCTTTTCGCTTCTATCCGCCCAAACGCGAAAATCTCTGCTGTTCTATAGGCCGTGGCTAAAAGTCGCAGCAGGGGCAGAGTGGATAGCCATACTTCACAGAATCGCACCCTTAAATTAAGTACCGTTCTTTCCATAGTTCAAACAGGTGCCGCAGATATCCTTGATGCATTCAACTTAGACATCGTATAAACAAAGCATATGCCATTCAAAACTGCTTGTTTTGACAAAACGACCCTTATGGAAAAGGAGCTTATTTTATGCAACGCGGATTCTTTTACTCTTTGATGGTTTTGTTCTCAGCGGTCTGGACGCTTTCCCTTGCCTCACCTATCGGCTGTGGCGATTCCGGAAATAATGAGAACACCGGGCTTAATGAGAATGAAAATGACAACATTAATAATAACGCAAATGAGAACACCAACGAAAACGGCAACACAAACGCCAACGGAAATAATAATGATAATGGAAACACGAATGAAAACGGAAATGGAAACATAGGCCCTTATGAAACTTGCTCGGAATTTTCAGCGGAAGAATGCTTTTCCAACTACGATTGCGAAGAAAGCGAAAGATGTCAGGACGTTGGGCCCGACGGCTACGAAGTACCCTGTTGTGTAACAGGTGAGAGGGGCACACTGAGTGCGGGAGAATCGTGTGAGGGTTCCGGGGGAGAGCTTTTGTGCGCCAGCGGGATCTGCGTTTCCAGAAACGAAGACACATCATTGTGCTCGGACCGTTGTAATACAGAAGACGATTGCCCGGAGGGAATGAAAAACTGTATGTATATCGCATTTTCGGGCAGCGATGATAAGTGGTGTATGCCGGAATAATCCGTTTGGGGAAACCAGAAATATTTACAAGTCCTACCGGGCTCCGTCCCCGCTTTTGCACTGTTCATTTATCCTGTTCACTGCTGGGCTCCGTCCCCGCTTTTACCCTGTTCACAAATTTTGGAATTTTCAAGTTGCAGCTTGCGTCAAAAACAACATATTAAGTGTTATGTAGCGTCGGATTCAACTTCTCGAGGCGGTGTCTTCCGCCTGAAAGGCAGGTGCTCTGTGAAAAAATCAATAACTTTCATTGCGTTGCTGTTGGGTTTGAGCTCGTTCGTGCCCATTGCCCAGGCCAAGAAAGTACAAGTTACGGCCAAAATCAATAGCAAATGTCAATCGCAACCCGTCAAAATCACGGTCCCACGAGGTAAAAAAGCCGGCAGCTTTAAGCTTAAACAGCTGGAAAACGGCCAAAAATGCAAGGTCGGTGGCAAACCCGACGAAAAGGGCTTTGTCATTAAAAAAGGCGCCCGGGTGGTCTACCGTTGGTCCCAGTGGCGGAATAAAAACAAAAATGAAAGTCCAGTCAAGCTGAGCAAGCTCGTTTTGGGTCCGGGGACGTACTGGGTACATGTCTCCGGTGGACGCGGAGCTAGAGCGATCCTCTGCTTACACCTCCGTTGACACATCTGTCATCCCATCGGTTTAACTAACCTAAGCCACACGGAGGACATCCGCCCAATCATCGTTGTCTGAACATATCACAGGTTTTGCAGTATCGGCAAATCAGTATCGGCAATCAGTATCGGCAATGGCGATAACACGGATCGGTTTTCTACGGCCGACTCGCCTTGGAATAGGGAAACCTTCGTATGCAGGAAAGACAAAAATTTACAGTAGAAAAGCTAAATCAAATGGCAGAGATCGGCCAACCAGGTAAACAACAAAGAAAGGGCCATCGCCATTAAGGGAGACACCAACCATACAACGAAAATCTTCCTGAGAGGCGGCCTCTTTCGCACCTCGCCTCCCTGACTGTCTTCACTTTTGTCACCTTGGCCGCCTCCCCCCCCTCCACTCCGTTTTACCATACTAAGCCCTATCACCGCCGCCGTGTTCATCTGCACCAGAGATGTTGGGATGCCTCTCCAGAGTGAAGATACCAGCAAAATCGTGGCCGTTATCAAGGAAATATAGCTCGCCCCGAGAGGGCCGAACTCGGCGATGTCTTTTCCGGTGGTCTCTAATACACGTCCGCCAAGCAAGGAGCTGCCTATTCCAAACATTGGAGCAAGCATGAAGACCAGAATCAGCATTATAATGGTGTAGTCGGTGCTCCCAATGTCCACGTCGAGAATGTTTATCGCCATTACAAGAACCGGAGCGACGGCGTTTGCTATATTATTCGAGCCTATGGAAAAAGCTACATAGCAACCGGTAGCAATAACAAACCAGCGCAAAATGCTATGTTTGCGCAATACCCCTAAAACTCGCCCAAACCGGCCCTTAAACGGTGTGTAGACAAAACGGCCAAAGCCATACGCGATCCCAAAGGCTAAAAGAGGAGTAATGAACCATGTGGGGATCATTTCAAAAAACAAACGGCGGGTTTGTAAAATATTTAAGTAAAGGGCAGGGCCGGACAGAGCAAAAACTGTGGCCTGACTTGTGGATTGAGGGACCTTCAGCATGTTGGCAAAAAACAAGGCCAACCCTATTGAGCCCACCACTATTATGCACAAAGTCATGTTGACCGCTTCTGCCGGCAGCACGTCCCCTCCAACAGTCTCGATGACTTTCTTTCCTGCTATGACAGCTCCTAAAAAAACAAATATGCCGAAGTAGCCGGGGATCAAATCCTTGCGGATCAAGTTGGCGCCGTAGGCAGCCGAAAAACTGGGCGCCGTACCGCTGCCTCCCATGTTGATTGCGAGAAACATCGCCACGAGTAAGGGGATGACATATATCGAGATCAT
>JAABSF010000129.1 GCA_011390535.1 Deltaproteobacteria bacterium
TCTTCTCTCAAAGTTGCAAAAGTGTCCATAATTCGTTGTTGGTCTGCTGTCCAGTTCCGGTCTACATACACACAATCTAAAAAGCTCATGCCCCAGCCCACTCCAGGGAAATACTTTATCGCTTTTTTTACGATCCATTTCATGTCGCCGAGCCGATCTTTGGATTTTGCCAGCATCATTAAAAACGGAATATCCGCCATTTGTTGGTGATTTGTGTAACAAACAGCGTTCTCTCTCATGGGGATTTCGTCCCCTGTCACCTGGATTTCAGTCCCATGCATAACCTTGGCTGTAGTGTTGCACCATCCCCACCATGTATCGGCTCCCCACCGGTTCAGTTTTCTAAAGCCTTTTTTGGAAGCGGGTTTTACCAATAGAGAAGCAACTTGCCCCAAATTGAAAGCCAAAAGAGTTGAAAAAAGAAAACAGGTGCCGGGTATGGCAAGAGAGAGCCCTCCCAGCTTCTTTAATATTTCCTGGGGATCGTTCATTGGTTCTTGGTGCATATGTTTCTCCATGTATTTTCGGTAACTCTTTCAGTCCATTCATCTTCTCATAGCCTTGTAAGAACTCTGGTGATGATAAACTTTATATGCCGTATGCCTCGACGCCCTCGGTGCGACAATTTAATTATCACCGGTGTTCTGCGCAAGAACAAACGGGGAGTTTGGAGTCTAAAAATATAACGCAGCGCAATATTTTGGGAAATTGTGTGCGGAATAGGGATCGGCCGGACAGAGGTCTACGCAGGGCTCGAATCATCCGGACGTCGGTGTTTGAAGCTCCCCAAGGGTGAGCTTCGTCACCGACTCGGCAAGGTGCCTTCATCCCTTGCGGGAAGCACCACCTTGAGACGCCGGATTGCCTTCGACCCTGCTACGACTTGGAGTCCAGCCTGATGAACAGCGCAGTAATTTGGAAAATTGCGTCTGATGTATTTGGATAGAGATGTCTCCGGATAGTGTTGACTCTTGAGGCGGGTAATGCTCAGATGTCGCTCGAAAAATTTTAGAAACGTTGGACTCCGAATCGGTGTCGCAATAAAACCGAAGGAATTTCGGAAATGGAATAGACGGAGAATTTCGAGTTATGAACCGAGAAAGAGGAGCATTAGAGACCGCAATGGGGAATGAAGTTTTTAATGGAGGTTTTGAAGAGATGGATGCTCAGGCCAAAAGAGATGTTATTAAGGAAGCTGTTTTGTCGGGAATAAGACATATGGAGAGCATTCAATGGAAAAAGGGATGCGTGGTAGGTGAGGTTGTATGGTGCCCCATGCTCACTGCCCAGTATGTCATGACGGCTTATATGACAGGGCAAGAGATACCTGAGGAGCGAAAAAAGGATTTTTTGAAACATTTCGAGGCTTGGCAACTGGATGATGGTTCACTTGGGATGCATGCCGAGAGTCCGGGGTATGTGTTTGTTACGACTTTGGCTTATTTGGCGCTCCGGATAATGGGATTGCCCCCGGAAGATAAACGCTGTTCTAGAGCAAAGCAGTGGATTGATGATCACGGTGGAGTGTTGGCGATCCCAAGCTGGGGTAAAGCTTGGTTGGCCATGATGAACCTGTATTCCTGGAAAGGGGTGGCGGCGGTGCTCCCGGAGCTTTGGTTGCAGCCGGATTCGTCTCCCTTTCATCCCCGAAGAATGTATTGTCATACCCGGATGATTTATCTAGGGTTGAGTTATCTTTATGGGGTGAAATTTCAGATATCCGAAAACGCTTTTATAAGAAAACTTCGAGGAGAGCTGTTTTCGGAGCCTTTTGAGAGTATTGATTTTGCAGCTCATCGTTATGAGTTGGCCGCGACGGACGTGTTTGAATATCCGCATCCAATACTGAAGATGGCCTATGAGCTTTGTGCCTCATACGACGAAGCCCACCTGAAGCCTATTCGTAGGTTGGCATTAGATAGGTGTTTGCAGCATATTGTTCACCATCAGAGGGAGAGTCGTTTCGCTGCTATCAGCCCTGTGAATGGATTGTTGAACACACTCGCGCTTTATCATGCCGAGCACCCTGATTTTGAAGAGTCTTTCAGAGGAGTGGATTATTGGTCGTGGAGTGACGAAGAAGAAGGGGAGAGATTCAACGGAGCGCACAGTCACACATGGGACACCGCCTTTACAGTCCAGGGGATATGTGAAGGCCCCTACGCAGAAGAGGCGCTGCCTTTTCTCAAGGGCACTGCTCGTTATTTCAAGAACGCTCAGATGCAGGAAGAGGTGGAGCATCGAGAGAAGTATTATCGGGATCAGCGGAGGGGTGGGTTTTGTTTCAGTGATGAGCATCATAGGTGGCCGGTGAGTGATTGTACTGCTGAGGCTGTGAGCGCCATGGCGCATCTTTCCGACCTTGTGCCTGAGCGCATGCTGCCGGAGCCGGAGATGTTGGCCGAGGCGATGAGGTTTATTTTAACAAGGCAAAACCCCGACGGAGGTTGGGGGTCATACGAACGCCGCCGAGGGGGTATGTTTCTTGAGATGTTCAACCCTTCCGAGATGTTTGGAAACTGCATGGTGGAACATAGTTATGTTGAATGCACTGCATCTTGCATTGTGGCACTCAGGCATGGGTTGAACAAGTTCGGAGGTTTTCTTTCTTCGGATGAGAGGCGGCGGATGGAACGTGCCATTGTGCGTGGTACGCGTCTGCTGGAGAAAACTCAAGAGCGTGAAGGGGGTTGGCCGGGCTTTTGGGGGGTGAACTATGTCTACGGGACACTCTTCGGTGTAATGGGATTACTGGCGGCAGGGGTCCCGCGCAGGGATCCGCGGATAAGACGTGCGTGTGCTTGGTTGCTCTCTGTGAGGCTCCCCGATGGCGGGTGGGGTGAATCCTACCGGGGTTGTGTCGAGGAGCGTTATATTCCTCATGAAAAGAGCCAGGTTATAATGACGAGCTGGGCTATTATGACTTTGCTTAAGGCAGGTTGCTATGAGGGAGAAAACCGACGGGTAATCGATGAAGCCGCTTCTTTATTGTTATCCCGTCAAAGGGAAGACGGGTCTTGGCCGAAAGAAGGTGTTGGCGGTGTCTTTTTCAACACCGCCATGCACCATTATTGCCTCTATAAAGATGAATTCAGTATTTGGGCTTTGAGTTTGTATGCTAAAGCGATGTCAAACGAATAATACCCGATTAAAATCCTTACCCTTACCTCATTATCCTTACCTCATTACCCTTACCTCATTTTGTATTTATCCAAAATTGTGTAAAGGTATTTTCGTTCAAGCCCTGCTGTGCGGGCGGCTTGTGAGAGGTTGCCTCCGGATCGGCGCAAAAGGTCCCGCAGATAAGCTCTTTCGAATTTTTCGATGATCTCTGCTTTTGTTTCACGAAACGGACGGTCAGCGGTGACTGCCGGTTCTTCTTTTTGTGCAGTATGAGTAGAGCGCAAGAGAATCGGCATTTCTGAAAAGCCGACGTTTCCCGGGCTCAAAGCCACTGCCCGCTGAATAATATTTCGCAACTCCCGGACATTTCCCGGCCAGTGGTAAGACATGAGGAGCTCTAAGTTCGGGCCTTCAATGGGGCCGTAAGGGGAAGATGCGTTCGGTGTTGATTTTGTTTTTGTTTTTTGCAAAGCCTCTTTAACTGAAGCTCTCCGCTGTTGGGTAGACAGAAACCGCTCTATCAGCTCCGGAATATCGTCTTTATGTGAGCGAAGGGGAGGCAGGTGTACTTCAACTACAGCCAGCCGATAGTATAAATCACCTCGGAACGTGCCTTGACACACTTCGCTCCATAAATCTCGGTGGGTTGCGGCAACCACTCGGACATCGAAAGTTTTGGTTTTGTTTGTCCCCAGCGCCGTTACCTCTCCCCGCTCCAGCATCCGCAAGAGCTTGGGCTGCAAATCCAGGGGGAGGTCACCGATTTCATCCAGGAAAAGTGTCCCCCCGTGGGCATCGGCGAAAGCGCCGTTTCTTGTTTGATCGGCTCCGGTAAAGGCGCCCTTTACATGCCCGAAGAGGTCCGAAGCGATGAGGGTCTCTGAGGCCGCCCCGCAATCGAATATAATGAAGGGACCGTTTTTTCGAGGGCTGTTTTTATGTATCGCCCTGGCAGCCAGCTCTTTGCCTGTTCCACTCTCACCCAAAAACAGGATCGGTGCCTCGGACTCCGCCGCTCGCTCCAACACAGCGTATACTTGTCTCATGACCAGGCTGCTGCCGTGCAGCTCTCCAAAAGAGTTGTTCTCACTTGGGGGGATATCAACAATCTCTTCCCCCGGCATCAGCTGAATCAATGTGCGCCCGAGCCGTAAGACTCCACCTACCGGCACGATAGCTTCAGTCAGAGCCAAGTCATCAGAGAAGGTGCCGTTTCGTGAACCTAGGTCGGTTACTTTGAAACCTTTCTCCGTGGGCACCACTGTGCAGTGTCTCCCCGAGACCGCCTCATCACTCAGCGTGATGTCGTTGGCCGGATCTGCGCCGATAACCACCCCGATAGGTGGGATATCCATCTCCCGCCCGGCGTCGGGACCTTCCAAAATCCTGAGGTGACTGGTTCTCGCCGACTGTTCGGATACAAACTGATTTGTGACACGTGTAAGACGCATAATGCAATGAGTGTGACGAAAATTGAGCTGAAAGGCAACCGTTTCCCGCGTGGCACCGGAAATATCCGCCTCCAATGGGTTTGTGGCCGGCATAACAGATTTGAAAGAGATTTCGTCACTTAAGATTCTGGGGGTGTGGCTACACAGGTCAGGCTCTAACTGTGGGTTTTGGAAGACTCAAAATCGTGGGAGGCGCTCGTTTTTTAGGGAGCAATAAAATGACTTTGCCTTGTAAGTGTTTGTAAATAAAGGACTAATTGATTTTGGCACATACATTGCTTTTCCTCTTCACCGTTACGAAAAACAAATAACCAACGGAACAAGTAAAAAGTAACGAAAATTACGGAACTTAGGGCTGACTCAGAAATAAGATCGCAGGTCGGGATGGATCGGCGTCCGAATCCAGAAGTTGTTTTTGAGTCAGCCCTTAGATGAATGTTCCAAAAAACCACAGGAGGAAATCATGCGTATCGCCACAATCATAGCTGCTACTTTATTGCTCATTATCACCGCCGGTATCGGTTTGTTGGGAACAAACAGGGGGCTCACGGATGCTAAGGACATCAATGAGAAGATCGCTCCCATGAAGTCTCAGCTAGCTCAGATGGCCGAATCTGGTTCTGAAGACGCTGCAAAGCTGGTCAACTTGAGTGAGCAGACAGGGAGGCTGAAAGCCGGCGCGGTTTTTTTCGCACTCACCACCATCATCGCTCTGGCGTTGATGATAATGATGTTTGTGGACAAAGCCGTTCCAATCGCAGCCGTGGCACTCATA
Organism: Deltaproteobacteria bacterium; assembly: GCA_011390535.1. Classification (GTDB taxonomy): domain Bacteria; phylum Myxococcota_A; class Polyangia; order HGW-17; family SLPX01; genus SLPX01. The sequence goes on from JAABSF010000129.1 coordinate 5,350, forward strand.
GCCATGGCGTTAATCGCCGTGTTCGTGAATCCACAATACGATCTGGGGCCGACAGCGCCTGCCTCGGCCAGAAGCCTGGCATACGTGACAGGGGTGATCGCGGCGCTGGGAGCCGCAGCGGCATACGGAGCCTCAGCCTTGAAGAAAAGGAAGCTGTCAAAAGCATCAGCCTGATCTTTAAAAAAGTTTTCGGATACTAGTGCCCAATCAGCTGCAGTTTAACCAACTAAACATTGTATATAGGGTTCGGGTGGATCATGGGAAATCGAAGGCGGTAAAGTCGCTTGGCCCCCAGGATCCAACCTTACCCCTTATTGACTCTATGTAACCTCTTGTAACAAAGACCTTTTTTCACCACTCCTCCATCATTTCAAAACAATTATTGATTGTGCCGGCCGTGCTTTTATTTCAATGCCTTGTTCCTGGTAAACTCACGTTCGAGTGCATCGATAAACACATGGAAACTGCGAGAGCGGTTTCCATTGCGGCTCCGATATGCCGCCATACGTCGAGCACCGGATATCTTTTGAAATTCCGGAATCAGTCTGGAAAGCTCTCTGGACGGTTGCGAAATTGCATCCGGATCCCTGTAGCGAGCCTTTCTTTCAAGCCCCTTAATTTTGGGTGCAGCAAAAGCATCGGCCAAAGCAGATGATTCTCCAAAATACCATGATTCAAGTTCTTGGCAGGCAATTCCTATCAGCGAATCACCTCGCCCTGCATCGTCACAAAGCGCCGATAGTTTCTGCTTAAGTATCCGGCAGTCTCCGCCATCATTGTCACGCACAATTACGAAGCGAACACCAGGCTCGTGCCACGCACGAAGTTTTCTTGAAATGCTTTTTTCCAGGTCATGTTTTCCTTCGTGGGGTACACAGATGAAACGCAGTCCGGGAATAAGTCGCGGCAAAAGGTTTTCAAGAAGGGTTTTCATGGATCGTTCTTCCAGCAGAAAGACGAGTCGGCTCATATTAACCCCGCACCTTCAAAAAGCTCTTGTCTCCAAAGCGCACCGGGTTCGTCCAGGGCATACTCTTTTCTTTCGGCTTCAACACCTTCCTGCCCATAGACGGACTCGTTGGTTATGGACGTGCCTTTTCCTCGTGAGAAATCCACAAAATGCCAGGGTTGCCCACGTTGGCCGCGGCGAAACTTCAGGATCTCCCGGTCAACCACGGGACGCATTCCGTCCTCTCCAACATCCAACTGATAAGTGGCTAATCTACCGCCGCTCTCTCGAAACTTCACTGTGATGCCTATGGGACCTTTTTCGCTGCGGCTGACCAACTCTCGAAAGCCTCCCCGTCGAGCCACTGCAACTCCGACATTCTGAGTCAGTGCATCCTTCACTCCTCTCCAAAGGCCCATTCTTGGCGATGGTAAGGGCGAGAATGGTGTCTGAAGATTTTGTTCAATCGGTTGCCTCTTATACTACAGCTTGACGGTTGAGTTGTATTGTTTCTCCTGGAGATCCCGATTTAAGCACTTAGGACTGAGCCATGGTGTCAGCGGTTTTCTCCCCGATTTTCAGTAGGGTGGCAACCTTCTATTATGCTTCAGAACCCTCAGATTGATCGGAGGTTACCAAAAGACATCAAGCTACACAACATGATACAGAGGATAGCCCTAAGCTGTGATGCATAAAGCTAATCTCATAAATTTGCTCGAGGTTGCCAATTGGTCGAAACATGGATAGATTCATCCGTATGGATGTAACAGCGAAACAAAGTGAAAAAGCGAAAGAGCGCCTTGGCGATTTCATCGTGCAAGGTGTTCTCGGGGCCGGGGGGAGCGGCACTGTTTATAATGCGAGATGGGGTCATAGGACCGTAGCGCTGAAGGTTTTACGAGAGATGCTGGTGGAGAGTAACAGCGAGAGAGGCCGGTTTTTAGAGG
>JAABSF010000012.1 GCA_011390535.1 Deltaproteobacteria bacterium
AGTGGAAAGAGCCTTATTGGGCTATGGCCAGATTACAACGTATAGATGATTGTTTTGAATGCGAGGTTCGTAGCTATAGAAAGCTGCTGGATATAGATTCAGAAGATTCTGAGGCCTTAATAGCGCTTGCAACTTTGCAAAGAAGAAACGGGAGAATAGAAAAAGCGAAACGCAACCTCCAAAAATTGGTTAAGAGTTTACCTTGGTATGGGAGAGCCTTTGTAGAGATGGCTTATATTGCCAATACAAAAGGGGAGATCTCTCATGCTGTGAGATATTTCCAAAAAGCGCTTGATGTGGAAGATGACGATCTCTCCACTGCAGAAATTTTTTGGCGGTTTTATTTAATTCATGGCAAAAGGAAACAGGCCGAGAAACTTCTTCGGAAATTATCTATTCATGGTTCTCCTCTATATCGTACCTTCTTGGCAGAAAAATATCTGGAGCTGGGGCTGGAAAAAGAAGCGAAAAAAGCTGTTAAGCAAGCATTGCAGATGGATTCTCGTTTTGTTGAGGCGATAGTGTTGAGAGTCCGGTTGATGATTTTGCGGGGAGAATTCGAAAAGGCGGAACAATTCGTGTTAAAGAATGCAGAAAAAAATATAATCGACAATGAGCACAGGACTGCTTTGATTGAAGCTCTTGTTGACATCTATCTGCGGTGGGATAAATGCAAACGGGGACAAAAAAAGATGCGTGCTCTTATATCAAATGAGTCTTTGGCCCATCAAACAGCTTTTATTTATTTCCAGGCACTTTGCAAAAACGAAGTTTCACAACTAGCTGAGTTTAAGAAAAGGGTTGCAGACCAAGGTCTGGATGAAGAATCTTTGTATAAATTGGCTTTTGTTTTGGATGCTGCAGGAAAAAAAAATGAAGCCGAGGAAGTAGCTGAAAAAATACTCATTATTTCCCCCGACAATGTTCAATCGCTGAATTTTTTAGGTTTTTCATGGGCAGAAAGAGGGGTAATGTTGGATAAGAGCCTAAAGTTTTTGACTAGAGCACATTCTTTGAGACCAATGGATCCGGCTATTATGGATTCTCTTGGATGGGTGCATTTCAAAAGAGGGGATCTGAAAAAAGCAGCTAATTACTTGGAGACAGCTTTGAAAGTTCTGCCTAATGAACCGGAGCTTTTGTACCACATGGGAAGAATCCAAGAAAAAAGGAATTTATTGGACGACGCAAAGTATACATACCAAAAAGCCCTACAATTTAGACCAGACTTTAAGATTAAAAAGTCTATAAGAAGTCGACTGAAGAATTTGGAGCAAAAGTGATAAAAAGATCGATATTTTTTCTGTTTGTGTTCTCGCTGATAGTAAAGAATCTAGCGGGTTGTTGTAATATGAAGAGAACCTACTCTCCCATAAAGTCTCATAATTTGGTGGATATAGTAAGGGCCAGAAATGTCAAAGCTGAGTCACTGAAAGCTGTAGTGAAAGCCGATCAGTTCACGAAAAAAGGGAGGGTGAAGCTAAAGGTTTATATTCTCACCAAAAAAGAGGGAAAGCTCAGATTTGAAGCGACAGTTATGGATAATACAGTTGCTGTGCTGGCAACAGATGGGAAAATGTTCAGGTCAATAGATTTCAAGAAACATATAGTATACGAAGGCCCTGCGTCTCCATGTAACATCGCGAGGATTTTTAATATTCCGTTGACAGGAGAGCAGGTGGCAGTGGTCTTGATGGGTGGGGTTCCAATTCTCCGGCACCAAAAATCAGCCGTAGAATGGGATAAATGTAAAGGAAGGGAAATATTGATCCTAAAAAATGAACCCCAGGGTCTCTTGCAAAAGATTTATTTGAAGAAAAAAAAGGGTAGCTGGCAGATACTAGGTACAATTATTAAGAACCGAAAAGGAAAGACCCTCTTGAGGGTTCTATCTAAAGATTTTCGTCTCAGAGATGGCTTGTGGGTTGGAAGATGGACCCATTATTTGCAACCCGAAAAGAAGGCGGACGTGATGATGAGATTTATATCTCAGAAACTGAATGTTGGGATACCCGAAGAAGCCTTTAGTATAGATCCACCTGGAGGGCTGGAGACGCATTGGCTTGAATGTCCGGATATTGCAGGGTTACCCTTTGAAGCAATCGACCCCAAAAAAGAAGAACCTAACAAAAAAGAATAAACCTGAACATTTGTTCAAGTCCGAAAAAAACCTTAATTTTCAAAAGGTTGTCAGTGGAACGGGGCTTGCATAGTTAATGGTTTATGCATGTTAAAATTCACAGCGCAGATATTGCCGGGATAGACGCCTTTCCTGTTGAGATAGAAGTTGATGTTGGGGGAGGTTTGCCTGGATATCATTTGGTTGGTTTGCCGACGACGGCTGTATCAGAAGGTAGAGTAAGGGTACGGTCGGCGCTGGTTAATTCAGGGTATGATATCCCGGCCCGAAAAGTTACTGTAAACCTAGCTCCGGCAGAAGTGAAGAAAGACACCTCGGCGTTTGATCTCCCAATTGCTTTGGCAATTTTATCCGGGCTTGGAATTATCCCAAAAGAGAACTTTGAAGGGGTTTTGGTAATGGGAGAACTTTCCCTGGATGGACATCTCAGGCCCATAAGAGGAGCTCTTTCAGTAGCACTTTTAGCTAAACGTTTGGGGGTACATACTCTAATTGTGCCTAAAGAAAACGGCCCGGAGGCCGCGCTTTGTCCATCGGTTAGAGTGTATAAAGGAGAAACACTTTCTCAGGTTGAGGGGTTTTTCAATGGTACGGGGGAACTACAACGCGCTCGTGCGAAAAAACAAAGTCATGAAAATACACCTATAGCAGACCTTCAAGAAGTTCATGGACAAGAAGAGGCCAAAAGAGCGCTGTGTGTTGCAGCAGCGGGAGGGCACAATATTTTGATGGTAGGGCCTCCGGGGTCGGGAAAGAGCATGTTGGCGCATCGGTTGGCTCCATTACTTCCTAAGATGACATTGCAAGAAGCGCTGGAATGTACAAAAGTTCATTCAGTCGCCGGCACCTTAAACAGGGAAGGTATGATGCATATCAGACCTTTTCGGTCTCCTCACCATACTATTAGCACAGCCGCTCTTTTAGGAGGAGGGTCAAATCCAATGCCTGGTGAGCTTTCTCTGGCGCACAATGGCGTGCTTTTTTTGGATGAGGTCTTGGAGTTTCGTCGTTCAGCGCTTGAGGCTTTGCGGCAACCCTTGGAAGAAAAAAAAATTACCATATCCCGAGTAAAACAGACAGTGACTTTTCCCGCCGATGTCATGTTGGTGTTAGCACTGAATCCTTGTCCTTGCGGACATCTTGGTGACTCTTTGAGAACTTGTGTGTGTAGCCCCGGGCAGATAGCTCGTTATAGAAACAAGCTAAGCGGACCTCTATTAGACAGAATCGATATACAAGTAGAGGTACCAAGGCTTACATATGAGGAAACAAGGGAGAGCAAAAATGGGGAAAATACGGCTTCGTTGAGAGAGATGGTGGAAAAAGCCAGAGAGAAACAGAAAAATCGGTTTCATGAAATTTCCGGTAAAGAGCCCCATATTCGAAAAAATTCACAAATGAACGTAACACATCTCAAGCGTTATTGTATTTTAAATGATAAGTCGGAAGCATTGTTGCATCGGGGGGTTAACAAGTTGGGGCTGAGTGTTCGAGCGGTACATCGTGTCATCAAAGTAGGCAGAACCATTGCTGATTTGGAAGGAGAACTCGAGATACAACCGCAACACATTGGAGAGGCCATAAGATATCGATCTCTGGATTGGGAACAAGAACCTGAAAGAGAGAAAAAAGAGAATAAAAAATTCAAAAATGAGGGGTGGATGAAATGTCAAACGCACAAATAGTAGAAAAAAACCAGCGCTTAGAAAAAACAAGATGTGATCGAGAAATATTAGAAAATAAAACGAAAAAATTAATCAATCGTACCCAGCCTGTTTTAGAGCGAAAAGCTTTTCATAAAGCACGAAAAGCAGCCCTAATTCTCACATGTATGGTAGAAGATTTTGTTGGAGAATCTCCACCTGAATCCAGTATAGTCTGTCGATCTATGTTATCGGCTGTTTTTCGTATTGTACATTGGGTTGATGAGGCTGTAAGATGTGGGCAAGTGGAAGTATTGCTTAGGTGTTTAGTAGAGGCTTCTTGTGCCAATCTTGCTCTAAGGGGGCTTTTAATGGATGATATGAGTCCGACAAATCAACGTTCTCGAAGGTGTGTACTTATGATGTCTCAGTCACGGCGGTTTGATGGGTTTATTCGGGAGCTCTGTGAGTTGTCTGGTAGAAAGGCAAACAGGTTTGAAAGTCCGATCTTTTCCTGGGCTGTCACTGGGGCATGTTGACTGAAACGTGGGTGTTAAATGAAAGAAAAAACATGGAAAAAGAGTTAATATTGGCCTCACAATCTCGGTATAAAAAAGGGCAGATGAGGCAGCTTGGAATACCGTTCTCTGCTGAAAATCCTCGCTGTGTTGAGGATAGAGTTGAAGGTGAGTTGCCTGAAAAAGCGGTATTGAGGCTTTCGCGAAAAAAGGCCCTGAGTTTGGCGGCTCATTTTCCGGATGCAATAATTATTGCTTCTGATCAGGGGGTGGAGATAGAAGGCGAATTATTAGGGAAACCGCTCTCTGTTTCTGTAGCAGAGCAGCAGTTGGTTAGAATGTCCGGGAGAGAGCACCGGTTGCTCACTGCTTTGGTGGTTTATGATACGAGCGAAGAAAAGCTTTATGAAGAGTTGGATGTTTGCCGCATGAAGGTTAGAGAGCTGTCCAAAGACAGAATTTCATCTTATATCGCAGCGGATTCACCCCTTGATTGTGCAGGTGCTTATAAATTCGAATCCAAAGGGATAGCTTTGTTCAGAATGGTAGAGGCCCAAGATCCTACGGCGATAATCGGGTTGCCCCTATTAAGGCTCTGTGGGCTCCTGGAAAAAGCCGGGGTCTCCATATTTTGAAAAAGTAAGTTTGGTTTCTATGAGTCAAAAGTTCGGATGAATGGAAAGATCAAAAAGTGAAATGTTGTGCAATTTCATCCTGTATATCTTTAGAAGAACGGCGAGAGCTTCCATTTCCGCCCAAGAACTCAAGTATTCGTTCTTCAATAAATGCGCTCATACTTATGTCACGGTTATCGCAATAACGTTTTACTCTTTCGTAAATATCGCCCCGCACGGATATGGATCTGCGGGTTTGTTTTCTTGACATAGAAGATCCTCCTCAGGTGGATAGTGATCTTTTCGACTGTTTAGATATAGAATGATGACTTACTATACAGTCGTCAAGATAAAAACCTTTTTCCCATGGTTTTACACAGGTTGTCCACAAGCTGTTGCGGAAGGATTTCTAGCATTAGTCATTGTTTTTATTGGGCAATTCAATTTTAGATCAAGTTATTTGGCTTCACAAAAAATTGTTTAGACGAGCAGTATGCCCTCTATTACAAAATTTTGCTTTATGGCGAAAACTGGATACATGAAAATGTTGAAAATTCCTATCGATCAAAGACCAAGAGAAAGACTCATCTCGTTGGGAGAAGAGGCCTTGTCCGACTGTGAGTTGTTAGCGATTCTACTTGGGTGTTCAGGAGAGAAGGATCGGGATGTCTTGAGAGTGGCTCAGGAATTGAGTCAAACATTCGGAGGGCTCACCGATATGGAAAAATTCGACTTAGAACAGCTCATCAATATAAAAGGGATCGGAGTTGCTAAAGCTTGTCGGATAAAAGCTGCATTTGAAATGGGAAGAAGGGCTATAGCCGGAAGTCCGAAAAACGGGGGTCAAATGAAAGATCCTGAAGATGTAGCGCATTGGTTTCGTGTTAAGTTAGGAAGATTGTCAAAAGAAGTTTTCTGGGCGCTGGGGTTGGATACAAAAAACCGTGTGTTAAAGGCGATTCGTATTGCCGAGGGTCATCTTTCAGGTGTTGAGGTTCATCCCAGGGAGGTTTTCAAACCACTTCTGTCTATGGGAGCGGCAAATACAATTTTGGTTCATAATCACCCAAGCGGAGATCCTGAGCCAAGCAGGGAAGACAAAGAGCTGACCCAGAGACTTGTAAGAGTGGGTTGTCTCGTCGGGATCGGTGTTTTGGATCACGTAGTGGTTGGAAGTAGCGGGTTTGTGAGTCTTGCTGAGAGAGGGTTTTTGAGATAAGAAAACTAAAAAATTTTTTGACACTTTAGATGAAAAAAACCGTACAGAAAGTTGGTTATTAAGAGGGGTAAGTAAAGCAAGAAGAAAACGCAGCGTCTGTCCGTTTTCTTTGTCAAAAGCTAAGATGGTGGTAAAATGACGCAAGTTTAGTTAATTGAAGATGGAAGTCCTTGATAATGCATAAAAAAACAAAGTTATCGGTGTTAATCTTTTCTTTAGTTGTTGTTTTTTCGATTCCTGCTTATGCCGATGGATATTATGGTATTCGTGCTCTAGGGATGGGGGGGGCTTTGCGAGGAGCAGCTACAGGGAGCTCGGCGTTGTTACTTAATCCCGCCGGGATGAGCCTTATTAACTCCTACGTTGTAGGAGCCGAGTATGAATATAGAGTTCGCCGGGAAGGGCATGTCGCACACGTTAGTGTTATTGATTCCATAACATCTAAAAACGTGGCAGCCGGAATATATTACAATTTTTTTTCCAGCAGACCGGAGGTTTTCAGCCCCATAATGCAGGAAAAAACAAAGTTGAACAAACAGGGGCATCAGACAGGATTGGCGATCTCTGTACCTCTAGGAAGTCATCTGATTTTGGGAGCAAACGCGCGGTATCAGTATTTCAAGACAATCACAAAAGTGCAGGATGAAGAAGGTGAGCTTGCGGACCATGAATCGGATTCGGTGAATACTGTTGGAGTAGATGTTGGTGCCATGGTCAGGATTTCCGAGTATTTCAATGTTTCTCTGGTCGGAACAAATTTGATACCCACAAAGTCTATGGATGCGCCTTTACAGCTCAATACGGGGATGGCATTTATTTATGGGAAGTACTTGTTGGTTGATTTGGATGTAGTCTTGGATTTTGACGTCCCTGAAAGAAAAAAGATGGTCAATGTACATGGAGGCGTTGAAGGATTTTTGGGGGGTCAGTTTGCCATAAGAGGAGGGACTTTTTACAAGAGTTATTGGGATGCTACATATGTCACCACAGGGTTTGGATATGTTCACCCGAAAATCGCTGTTGATTTAGCCTTTGCTCAGCAAGTGCAGGGTGGGATAGAGACACAGTTTGGGTTGGCTGTTAGGTTGTTTTTAAATTGAATTGAGAATTATCTATCACCAAAATATGGCGATTGAGATTTCTTGATCAGGGACAAAGAGGAATAGCGCGTGGATCTTGAAGAAGAGAAAATTCTGGTCCACCGACTGAAAAATGGCGATGACAAAGCCTTCTCTGTTTTGGTTCGTCATTACCAAAACAAAATATATACTCTTGTCTTCCGCATGTTGGCAGATGCCGAAGAGGCTGAAGATCTAGCACAAGATATTTTTATTACCCTATATACTTCCATCGACACATTCCGGGAAGAGAGTCGTTTGTCTACCTGGCTCTATCGGATCGCAGTAAACCTTTGCAGGAACCGGATAAAATATTTATCACGTAGGCGAAAAAGCAGGGCGCCTTCTCTTGAGGAGCGAGGTGATAGGGGGATACCCCAGGATGCCTTTCCCGGAAGTCCTGTTCTAGTATCTCGACTTCCCAGACCTGATAGGTTGGCGGAGGGACATCAGATGGAGACGATCATACAGCAAGCTTTGGCAGCCCTGGACCCTGAACAAAGAGAGCTGATCGTTTTGAGAGATATCCAAGGAATGAGCTATTCTGAAATGGAGCGTATAGTTGGGTTGCCTTTAGGGACGATTAAATCGAAATTACACAGGGCCAGGATGTCGCTGAAAGACAAAGTGTCTAAAGACTTGTAGATAAACGGAATCTTGGAGGTCATCTTGGATCATGGCAGAGTAAAAGAATTGCTCAGCGATTATATCGATGGAGACCTGGGCGAAAAAGAACGGCAAGATGTGGAAGAACATCTTGAGAGGTGTAAAGAATGTTGTGAAGAGTTTGAACAGTTGAAGAAAACTGTCAACGTGCTCTCTGGTTTCCAAGAATTGAAGGCACCGAAAGATTTCGAGTCAAAGATAAATGATCGGCTAAAGAAGAGAGTTAGGAGGCGAGATCGTGATACAACACCTCTTTCTCACAAGGTCCCGTTTGAAACAATTTGTCTGATTATGTTGGTCATGTTGATTGCCTTTTATATAATGCTGTATTTATTGCCTCAGATGACCTCTGATGAAGGGTTTAAACAAGACAAGGTGCCTGAAAAGAAAGAGGAAAGAGACAAAAAAGAAGAAGAAGAGCGACACGAAAGAAGAGTATATCGCTACAGCAAATAAAAAGCGCACCTATCCACTATTCTTGGAATAATATGGGGAAGCTACGGCAGCTAGAGAAAGGACACACAAATACCTTCATCTTCTTTTTTCTTAAAAGAAGATCAAACCACCTTAGCCATTGGATGATCTGTTGTAACCCTGAGGGCTACAAGGGTTCGTTGTAAAAAACTGTAATAGCTATACAGTGGAAAGCTTCGTCAGATGATTGCGTCACAATGGTATCCACAATTTCATTTTGAGGATGCTTGCGAATCCATGCAGTGACCTTTTCACCTAATTGCTCCCGTTCTTGGGCCATAGTAGCGCTGAACACCTTCACTCCATTAAACTTCTTAATCTCTGTCATCGACCTTTACTTACCCTTTCTTTTTAAAGCACATTTAACAGGAATTATCTGCTTTTTTAAAGGGTACTTCTAACCGTACTGAGGCTTCAAGTCAAACAATAATATCTTTTCAGCAAAAAAGATTCGATCACTGTATTTGCATAAGCACGGACAGCATGAGTATTTATTCTTTAATCAACACAAAATAAACCGATCAAACATCCACTGAGATGCCCAAATGTCTGCGTGCCTCCATATGTTTATCTGATAGTGCATATTTGACCAAAGATGGAAGAGCAGCCTCTTGATCAGAAGATGAAAACTGTTCAGACAAAGGGACGAGATCGCCTACCATTAATAGTGCCCATCTTTGAGATGTTTTTTTCACTCCTTTTGTCCATTTTCCTAAATTCAGCGAGGATCGCTGTCGTGTAAGGGATATCAACAAGGAAGACAATTCTTTTTTCAAGTCTTGTGGAATATGAGTGAGTTGTTTGCTTATCTTCTTAATTTTTCCATCAGGATCTTGAAATTTTAATTTTGGAGCAACTAAAAGCATAGAACCCATAAGAAAGGTTTTTAGAGAAGAAGAAGGCAACGCATCGGCAAAGGAACGACCTGCCACAAAATATGGGATTTTGGGAGCTAGGACAGCAGCTAAAAACAATTCATCACAGCTTTGTGAAACTTTTCTGGTCACACCTAGGTATGGATTTACAGGCGATTGTATGTGGACGGAAGAAGATGATTCTTGATTTATTATAAAAACATGGGGAATTTTAATGCCCGCTTCGTCACAAAGATATTCAAGAACCTTAAAGAAAGTGGAGGTGTTTTCATCTTGTTTAAGGGTTTTTTCCGGAGGTTTTTGCATTAAACCGGTAGAGTCGATGATGTTCATCGGCATTTTAGAAAAGATGGAGAAAAGTTTCTCGATTTGTGGATCATCGTCTTTATGGCGAATGCGCTCCCATATGAAATCATCGGTGATTCGACGAGCTCTCTGCAAAAACGGAGGACGATATCGTCGGTAATAAGAGCTGCTTTCAGAAGAAACTCCCAGCGCCGCAAGGCAAGACGATGATACAAATGCTACATCGTAAAGCTGTTTTTCAACTGTTGACTTAAATAATTCTTCAATCTGTTCGGGTCTTTTCGCCGCAGTGTCCCAAGAGGCGAGCAGCTTATCACGGAAAACCTTCCAGGTGATATTCTGGGGACGAGAGATACGTTTAAGTTTTTCTGATAGCTTTTCATCTCCAGGCGAAAGCTCCAGCGCTATCTCCAGACAAGTTTTCGCATTCTGGAGATTTTCAAGCTTGTTTTCATAAATGTCTGCGAGACTTTTCCATAGCTCCAACGCTCTTTCAGGAAAACGATTTCCGAGTTGGTGTAAGAGCTTTCTGTGATAACGCTCTAGAACTCTCCAGTCGCCTTTTTCTGCAAGTATCTCATAAAGAGATGTAAAACTCCTTTTATGCGAAGGGTCTTGTGTCAGAACTTTTTCAAAAAAACTCAAGGCCTCCATTGCCTCCCCTTTGTCCCTTTGAAGTATTCCCGCAAAGAAGTTTGCAGAGATTAAATCCGGGTTCATTTCCAGTGCTTGGTGGAGTTTTTTTCTGAAAGTTTCAATTGTATTTTGTGTTTTTTCTGATCCCTTATACTGCGCCCATGCAAGGTGGGCGAGATAGTCAGGTGACTCTGAATCTATTTGCAATGCCTTTTTAAAACTGTCTTCTGCTTCTTTAAATTTTTCTTGTTTTAGCTTCAGCTCACCTTCTCTAAAGAAAAGCTCTGCTTCCAATGGATCAGATCTTTTCTTTTGGGTTTGTTTTTGCAGTGTCTTGTCGTATTTCTCTCGCAAAGAAGGATCCGACAGCGTTTGATAAGCGTGCTCAATAATCTGAAGAAGCTCTTCGAGCCTTGAATGATCCGTCCCTAAATCGATATTGGAATATTTATCTACAGTGAGTAAATCTTTAAGTTTTTGGTATGCTTTCTGAATGGTTTCTTTTTTTGAATTGGGAGAAACTTCAAAGATCTCGTAGTAGTTCTTTGTATGAATACCGAGATACATCGATACTACGAGTTTACGAATGTTTTCAGCCTTGATACGGTTGTCTTGGTGTTCTTCGTCTGCAAGGGGGATCTGTAAAACACCAGAGGACTCTCTTTCCGTCATAGGCTGTGATGGCATTGATGTGACCACGGAGATTTCATCTATTCCAAAGATCTCCTGATATATAACGTTGTCGGAGTCCTCTTTTGAACGAGGGTTGATGGGCTGAGCAGCTTCATTTTTAAGGTGTTCAAGGGCCAGCGGATCTTGGCTGGGTACCGCGGCCGAAGAGACTTGCCTGGGTTGTTTTCCAAAAGAGACCATGCCTGTTTTAAGAAGGGCCATCACGTGAGTGTAGGTCATCATTGAATTGAGACCTTTTGCGATGAGATCTTTCACTGAGGGGTGACGAGGCAAGTGGTTCAGGATTTTATCGCCGAAGACTTTAATGAATACGTCTTTGTATCTTTCACCTCGGAGTGTAAGCTCCAGGGGCATTTCCATTTTTTTGTTCAGGTATTCATTCGATTCATCTAAATCCAATACCCGTTTTAATCCCAGTAAAAGTATAGTCACCGGCTCTATGGCACAACGAGGCATTTTCTCGGAAAAATCGTCTCCTTCCTTAAAAGAGAAAGATCCATCTCTCCAGCGCAGAGAATTAATAATGCGTAGTTTTACAAGAGCGGTGTGGTGACGAAACACAACATCTTCCGAGAGCCAGCCTATCTCTACCAGCGCTTGCATTATGGAGAGATTGTTTTGTCTGGCGGTAGCCAGGAGTTTTTCTAGTTGAGCGTGATCAAGGATGCGTTTTACTGTTAGGTAATGTCCCATTGTTTCATTTCGAACATTGGACTCTGCTCCTATGGGATTACCTAAAATAAAGAAGATCTCTTTTTTTATTCTTCCTCTCTTAAGAGATAAGGTGCCGGTTAGTTTGTTTTCCAGCGCTGTCAAAATTAGATCAGCTAGATGTCGTGTTTTGAGGCTTCCGGTTTTGGACAGAACACTACTCTTTTTTGCAGTGACGGGTTTCGGCGCCCTTTTTTCAGCCGTCCCCTCCACTTGTTCAAGCATGTTTTGAACTCCCCGCAGAAGCTCTCGGACTTGAAATGGTTTAGCAAAGAATTCTACATTAAGCTCCTCTCTCATACGGTTTAAAAGTGCTGTTTCTTTATAAATCGCAGAAGTTACAATAAGCGGGACTGTCTTGCCGTGAGATGTTTTCCGGATGGCACGACAGAGTGCAAACCCGTCGAGTTTCGGCATCAAAAGATCCGAGATCACCAAGTTTGGCGATTCCTTTTCGAATATCTTCAGAGCCTCTTCTCCATCAGGGGCCAGGAAAAGCTCAACTTGTTTGTCGGCGAAAGAAGGATCTTTTGTGAAGATGTGTTCAAGGATTCTTCGTGTATGGCGATCGTCTTCAGCTATTAAGATTTTGAGATTCATCGGTATAGTTGCTCTTATTGATGGTTTTCTTCTGATTTTAAGATCTATAACAGCACAAGCAGGGTTTTCACAAGTCAACGGTGAAATAAACTAAATTTTGTGACAAGCGACCCAGTGATTTTGTTCTACCTCCATGAGCTTGGGCGACTTTCCGTAGCACAGTTTTTCATTTTGGTTTGTTTTGCACATATGTTTGTACAAACAGCCTCTCAATGAAGTGGCATCTTGGATAGATCGAGGCGGCTCTTTTGGTAGAGAACCTTGGTTTTTCTGCAAGGATGCGAACAAATCTCTTGTATATGGATGAACCGGATTTCTCCAAATGAGATCATTGGGCGCCTTTTCTACAATTTGACCTTTGTACATCACGGCTATTGTAGAACAAAACAAACGCACAAGGCGCAAATCATGTGATATGAAAAGACAAGTCAAACCAAAGCGTTTCACCTTGTCGATGAGGAGATTGACTATCTGTGCCTGAACCGAGACATCAAGGGAAGATGTTGGTTCATCTGCTACCAAATAATCAGGTTCTGTTGCCAGCGCGCGGGCAATACCAACCCGTTGTCTCTCTCCTCCGGAAAGCTCATGAGGGTACCTGTCAACGGTGTTGTAATTGAGCTCTACTTCTTCGAAAAGCTCTTTTATTCGGCGGGTTTCTTCTTTGGAATTGGAGATCAGCTTGTGGATCTTGAGGGGCTCAGCAAGCTGTCGGCCTATTTTCATGCGCGGGTTCAAGCTGGTCCAGGTATCTTGGAAGACTATTTGCATTCTTTTTCGAAGGCGTCTCAGCTCGGGCTTTTTTATGGATGTCAGATCTATTCCATCAAAAGAAACGGAGCCTTGTTGAGGACGTTTCAATAAAAGAGAGACCATCGCCAAAGTACTTTTACCGCACCCTGATTCACCCACCAGGCCAAAAATTTCTTTTTCTTGGATTCCCAGAGTTACATTCGAAAGAGCGGAAAAAACATTTCCCTGAATAAGGGATGTATTTCTCAAAGGTTTTAACAGACGAGGCTGTTTGTATCTTAATGAAACATTATTCAATGAGACTAAAAGTTTTGTTTTTGTACCAGGGCGATTCATTTCGATTGCCTTATGTACTAAACAATGGGAAAATGGCACCTTACACGTCTTGTAGACGAGATGGATTGAAGCACAGGCCGCTCTTTGTGGCAATGACTTCTGACATTAGGACATCTTGGGGAAAAAATACATCCCATAGGACGGTGATCAGGAGTTGGCTGTTTCCCCGGTATAGTCTTTAGGGATTTAGTTTTATGAAAAGAGAGCTCTCCGGGAATGCAGGTTAAGAGACCTTTTGTATAATAATGTGCGGGTTTCAGAAGGATCTCTTTTGTAGGTGCCTCTTCAACAACCTGTCCTCCATACAAAACGACTAAACGAGAACAAAGTGGATCCACAAGAGACAAATCGTGAGTAATGAAAAGGGCGCAAAACCCCAGCTGTTCTTTAAGCTTTGCTATTAGGTGTAAAATCCTAGCCTGAACGGTAACATCCAGTGAAGAGGTAGGTTCATCCGCCAGCAAAACCTCCGGACGGCAAGCAATCGCCATAGCTGTTAGTGCCCTTTGTTTCTGTCCCACCGACAGTTCGTGAGGAAACTGGAGAAATGTTTTATGTGGATCTTCGACGCCGGTGCTTTTCAAGATGTCTATAGCACAATGTGCGGCCTGTTTTCTGTTTTTGCCCATGTGTATTCGAAACATCTCAGCGATCTGTGATCCCACGGTAAAAACAGGGTTTAGCGCAGAAGATGGATCTTGCGGAATCATAGCGATCCGAATGCCTCGCAGAGCTTTTAGCTCTTTTTGAGATGCATTGAGGATGTTTTTTTTGTCAAAAAACACAAAACCTTCTGTCAAACAAGTTGGTGGGGGAGGTAAAAGCCGCATGATGGAAAGAGCGGTCAAGGTTTTTCCAGAGCCGGATTCTCCCACCAAGCCTACGATTTCTCCAGGAGAAACACCAAAGGAGACATTGTCCAGTGCCTTTACAAGGGTCTTATTTACCTGAAAAGAAACGGAGAGCTTTTTGATTTGCAAGCCCGATAAAGAAGTTGGCGAGTCAGAGGGCCTCGATGACGAGGTTTTGCTCACGACATTCAATCAAAATCCCCTGTTTATATTTTTGTAAGGAAAGAAAACTTCAAAAGCGAAAACGATCCAAGAGATGAGCATAAGATGCATGGCACCCTTTCTCTCTCCACAGATGGCCTAATCAGTGGATTCCTTTTTGGAGGATTTTTTTGGGGGAGACTCTTTTTTGTTTGAAGAGGGAGCCTTTTTGCCTGCATAATCGGTGACATACCACCCAGAGCCTTTTAAATGAAAGGAAGTGTTAGATATTAAACGAACAAGGCTTCTTTTCCCGCAATTTGGACAGACTTTTTTTGGGCTTTCCGATATTTTCTGCCACTCTTCCAGCTCATGACCACATTTTTTGCAACCGTATTCGTATATTGGCATTTATCCACCTGTTTTCTTTCCTGCTTTTCAAAATATCACACAGGATAAGTTAAACATTTCAACGTTTTTGTCAAGAGACGCGATTAAACAGATAAAGGGTTGCTGAGCATACAAAAAATGTATGAAATTAAGGGCTATTAAACTACTTGGGGGTTTTACTTTCTTTTCATCTTTAAGTCATTTAACAGCCCAATATATTTCACCTTTTGGGTCCATTTTTTTATATGAAAGAAGGCGCTTCATTGATTGAGTTAATGTTTCATCTTCACGTGGGCTGAAGACAACAGAAAAAGAAGCTGTTTTACCAAGATCTTCTTGCTTGAGAGTACCGGGCTTTAAAGTGGCGATTTTTTTTCTTTCGAGCAAAGAGACAGCTTTTTCAATAGAGACAGAATTTTTAGGGGGAGTAGTAATTCGGGCACTCACTACTGATGGGCTGGTTTTGCTTGAAGATAAGTAAGCAATGCCAAACTTTTCCAAATTGGCTTTTTGGAGCCTGTTAGCTTGTTTAGACAATAACGTTGCTGGGCTCTCTCCGTTCATGAAAATTGTGATATCATTAACTTTTTCGTGATTTCCTTTATAATTCAAGCTCTTTCTTGCGATAGCTTTTGCTTTTCTCAGCCCCATTAGAAGAGAAGCGGTATCTGATGGTGAGTGCGAGAATAGTTTGCCTGGAAGCGGGATGCCTTCAATGAAATTAATGATTCTTGGATCTTTGTCATGAAGTCCGGCGACAGGACGAGTGGATAATCTCATCCCTGATGAAAGAATAACGGCTACCAGCAAAGCTTCTGGGGGCGGAGATAGGGAGCCTTTAGAATTATTGATCTTAGGTAAAACAATCCATTCAGATTCAATTTTCAGTGCTCCGGGTAAAGGAATTGGAACACGGAGTTTTTGGATCTTTTTAACTTGTCTCTGCACAAACGAAGAATGGATTTTTATTATGGGGTCTGACAACTCCTCATTAATTCCCCTGGAGATCCTGGTTAGCGCCTCCAAAGATCTCATAGCTGCGGAGGAGTGAACGGTATGATAGATAGGTTCCTCTTGGCTGTTATAACCAAGATTTTTGAAATCACAGGCTTTTTGAGCTTTTTTTACCAGCTCATCGAGTGATGTGATGTTTTTCAAAGAGTCACACGCATGACCACACTCAGCTTTATTTAAGAGAGAATATAGAGAGGACGGCGAAGAAATGCTCAGAATCTTTTTAAACACTTCCGGGCATTGAAAAGGAAGGGCTCGCGCTAAGACAAAAGCAGCGGATCTCTCCGAATGCTCAGGTAGTGTTTCAAACATTTTGTCGTTTTGGATCATCAGGGCTAAACGAGTCCTCGTACCCACTGGACCTCTTGTTTTCAATAGCTTATAAATAGCAGAGTAGAGAGCAGGGTCTTTGTCGGTGGTGGTTAACCAAGAGATAAGGGTTTTTGCTCTATCTGCGAGGTCTACATAGGCGCCGGACGGGCCTTCTGCTTTGGACATCAAAGAGAACCTGCTTTTAAGCGCTTTGGCCAGTAATTCCATACAAGAAGCGCTTATAACGAGATTTTTTCCTCTAAAATATTTTTTCGAATCATTGTTTGATTTTTTTCGGCATTTTTCCGGAAGGTGAAGTGTCTGAAACAGCCGTGATAAAAGCCATTCGTTTTTT